>NZ_JBHWZY010000306.1:0-7333 GCF_042727815.1 Nocardia sp. NPDC060220 | reverse complement strand
AAGCGCGACACCGTGACCGGCCGGGCGGCCAGTTGTACCTCCTCGCCGGCGCGCACGCGCGCGTAGGCCCGTTCGCCGTCGACCTTGATGGCGCTCACCGTGGCGGGGACCTGCTCGATGTCACCGGTCAGGGCCGCGACGCCAGTCGCGATCTCGTCGTCGGTGACGTGCAGCGCGGGTGTGGTCGCGGTGACCTCACCCTCGGCGTCGTCGGTGTTCGTGGCCTGGCCGAGGCGGATCGTCGCGGTGTAGGCCTTGGTGGTGAGCAGCAGCTGGCCGAGGAGTTTCGTGGCCCGCTCCACCCCGAGCACCAGCACCCCGGTGGCCATCGGGTCGAGGGTGCCCGCGTGGCCGACCTTCTTGGTCTGCAACAGCTTTCGGCTGCGCGCCACCACGTCGTGGCTGGTGAGGCCGCTGTCCTTGTCGACGATCACGAGACCGCCCAGCTCGCCCACCCGCGACACTCGCGCGGCCATCAGCCGTGTGCGATCGCGGTCAGGATCAGCCCGTCGGCGATCAACCAGAGGCCGTCGAACTCGGTCAGCGCGGCGCCGCCGTCGTTCGTCAGACCGGGCACGAGCAGCTTCGTATGAAAAGTGCCCGAGCCCGCATTGTCTGTGCGGGAGTCGATCTCGAAGGTGATGTGCGCGTCCTCGAAACCGAGCCACCGCAGCGTGAGCGGGAACCAGGCTTTGTAGGTGGCCTCCTTGGCACAGAACAGCAGCCGATCCAGATGCAGGCCCTCGCCGGGCGTATCCGACAGCCACTCGCGTTCGGCGGGCAGACTGACCGAATCGAGCACTCCCTCGGGCAGGGTGTCGTGCGGTTCGGCGTCGATACCGACCGAGCGGAAACGCAGCGAGTGCGCCATCGCGGCGGCACGGTAGCCGTCGCAATGGGTGAGGCTGCCGACGATGCCGCGCGGGAACAGCGGCATGCCGCGTTCGCCCTTGCCGATCGCGACAGGCTGCTCACCGAGCTGTTCGAGGGCGAGGCGAGCACAGTGCCGGGCGCCGATGAAATCGCGGCGCCGCTTCTCCACGGACTTGGCGATGAGGTGCTCCTCGGCGGGATGCGCCGTGAGATCCTCCGGGAAAACCAGCAACTCCGCCGAAGCCACACTCCTCGGCAAAATCCTCTCCAGCACTGGCTTGTCCGCCTCTCCGCGTCGTGTGGCCAGACCTCGGCGCTGGTTGGGTCAGCACTGGCGTCTGGCGGTACCGGGTGGGCGGGTTTGCTCGTGCCCGGTGAGTTGCCGATGCTCTTACGAAATCAGGCGTGGGGTTTTCGTGCAAATTCGCTGTCAGATGCCTCGCCTGCGCTCGGCCTTCTCGCGCATCTCGGCGGCTGCGGCTTCCATCTCCGGGGTGACCTTGAAGTGGCCGCCCCAGGAGTTCAGATCGCCTTCGGCGTAGACCGGGTCGGGAAGGATCTGGCGGAGCAGCGGTTCGGGCATGCCTCGGCGTTTCCATTCGCGGGGATAGCCGAGGGAGACCTCTTCGAAGCGGACGCCGTCGTAATAGGTGGTGCGCGGGATGTGGAGGTGTCCGTAGACCGAGCAGACCACGTTGTAGCTGGTGTGCCAGTCGGCGGTCAGGTCGGTGCCGCACCACAGCGAGAACTCCGGGTAGAACAGGATGTCGGTGGGCTGGCGGACCAGGGGGAAGTGGTTGATCATCACCAACGGAGTGTCGGTGGGCAGCGCGTCGAGGCGGCGCTGGGTGTACTGGACACGGGCGTGGCACCAGGCGTCGCGGGTGAGGTACGGGTCGGGAGTCAGCAGGAACTCGTCGGTCGCCACCACATTGCGTTCGCGCGCCAGCGCCAGACCTTCCGCCTTGGTCTTCGTGCCCGCCGGTCGCCACGAGTAGTCGTAGAGCAGGAACATCGGCGCCAGGGTGACCCGGCCGCCGTACTTCTCGGCGCCCGGACCCGTCCACACCGGGAACGGGTCCTCGGGGGTGACGACATCGAGGTCACGGCACATCGCGACGAGATAGTCGTAGCGGGCGGCGCCGTGCATCTGCACCGGATCCTTCGGCGTGGTCCACAGCTCGTGGTTGCCCGGTACCCAGATCACCTTGGCGAAGCGGCCGCGCAGCAACTCCAGCGCCCACCGCACCTCCTCGGCCTTCTCCCCCACGTCACCGGCGACGATCAGCCAGTCCTCGGGCGAATCGGGAACGATCTGCTCCACCACAGGCTTGTTGCCCTGATGCCCCACGTGCACATCGCTGACCGCCATCAACTTCGGAATCACCTGTCCACAGTGGCACACCCCGGGTGCGCGGCACCGGCGGGTTCACCCCTGCGCGTCGGCTGCCTCGGCCACCAGCAGATCGAGCAGCCCGGGAAACCGCGCGTCGAGGTCGGCCCGCCGCAGGACGACGGTGCTGCGATTGCCGTAATTCACCTGCCGGACCAGCCCCGCCTCGCGCAGCACCCGGAAGTGGTGGGTGCGGGTCGCCTTCGTCACCGGTAGGTCGAACGACGAGCAGCTGCGGTCGCCATCGGCGGGATCCAGCGCGAGCAGGGTGATCACGCGACGCCGCAGCGGATCGGCCAGCGCGCCGAGTACCGCTCCCAGCTCGAGTTCCTGGTCCACCCACCACCTCCACATAGGTACGGCTTGCGTCATACCTAGCTGCCGCCTAGCGTCCTTAGGTACGTAGAACATCGTACCTAAGGAGCATCATGTCGAGCACCTACGCGCTGGTGGGGTTCGCCCACCCGAAACCCGAACGCCGCGACGACCTGCGTGAGCTGCTGCTCTCGTTCGTCGAACCGACCCGCGCCGAAGAAGGCTGCCTCGAATACCACTTCCACGTCGACAGCGACGACCCCTCGGTCTTCGTCTTCTACGAGGTATGGCGCAGCAAAGCCGACCTCGACCGCCACCTCGCCCTGCCGCACATGCAGGACTTCTGGAATTCGCGCCTGGACTACCTGACCCGCGACCTGGACATCCGCTGGATCGACATGCTCAGCCCCTATCCCCGCTGAGCCGTCCCGCTCCCGGGTCAGGCGGTGGCGAGTAAGCCGTCGACGAAAGCCAGGACCCGTTCCCGCGATTCGACGCCGACCTGTTCGTGTCCGCCCGGGTACTGCGCGAACTCGACCTGGGTGCCCGCCGATCGCATCTGCGCGAGCAGCGCGAAGGTCAGCGGCAGCGGCACCACCGTGTCGGCCGCGCCGTGGGCGATCAGCACCGGTTGGCGATAGCCGACCGTGGGGACCACCATGTAGTCGCGCAGGGCCGCGCCGATGCCGTCGGCGGCCACGGGCTTCGCCAGGAGCGCGCCGATCGACGCATTGCCGACGGCCCGGTCGAAATCGTCGACACAACTGGTGGCGATCGCGTCGACCACTTCGCGGCCACGCGCGCTGAGCAGACCGTTCACATCCAGATCGGGACGGGTGGCGCGAAGCCCGGCGAGCATGCCCGCGAACGGGCCGACGAGCCGGTCCACTACGGGAAGGTTCGGGACCTCGGGACCGAGCTGGGTCAGAATCTGCTCGTAGTTGGATGCCGGCGCCAGTGCCACGGTGCCGCGGAAGTCCAGTTCGGGCGCGTAGTCGCCGGCGAGGTTGCCGGTCCCCAGTGCGGCATGTCCTCCCTGCGAACCGCCGACCACGGCCCACGTCGGCGCCAGACTCGGCTCCGCGGCCCGCGCGGCACGAACCAGGTCGATCGTGGCCGTGGCCTCGGTGCGAGTGTGCAGGTACGGGTGCACGGTGTCGGAGCCGGGCGACAGGCCGAGGTAATCCGGTGCGACCACCGCCCAGCCACGATCGAGGAACGCTTGCAGCAGCGGGCGTTCATGCCGCGCCTTGTCGGTGGTGAGGCCGCAGTCGGGCCCGAGCCCGCTGGTCCCGTGATCCCACGCCACCACCGGATAACCACCTTCCGGGGCGGGCGAATCCGGGAGCAGCACCAGCCCTTCCGCGTTCGCGATGCCGTGCGTCGCACCCTCCGTGCGGTATTCGACGATGGCTGCCCGCGACCATTCACCCCAGCCGGCAGGCTGCGCAGTGTGGGCAATCAGCTGCCCCGGCGCGACGGGCGCCGCCTGCGCCGCGGGCCCCGCACCCACCGCGCCGATCAGCACCAGCGCCGCGGCCACCGCCACCCGGCCGGCCTGGGCGATCACATCGTGCACGGCCATTGCGCCTCCATCGTCGATCCCACTGTCCGCACTTGCGACGGTAGGCGATCGACTGTCGAGAAGCACCTTCGTACCCGTCACCAGAATCGAATCTGCTGCGTCGCAAAGGTTTCCACAGCCCTATGCGGCACCGCGCGGAATTTCGGCGCCCACCTTGGCCCAGCGACCGGATCGTGCGCGGGCGATGACGGCCAGCAGTCGAGCCAACATGAAGACGACCAAACCGGTCCAGATTCCCGCCACGCCCCAGTCGAAGATCAGCGACAGCCAGATCAGCGGCAGGAAGCCGGTCAGGGCGGCGACGAGGGTCGCGGTGCGAAGGAAGGCGGCGTCGCCCGCGCCGAGCAGGACGCCGTCGAGGGCGAACACCGCGCCGGCCACCGGGATCATGGCGACGAAGAACCACCAGATGACATGGATGCGTTCGAGGACCTGGGGGTCGTCGGTGAACAGCAGCGGGATCGCGGTCACGCCCGCGGCGAAGACTGCGGCAAGGAGCAGCGCGAAGATCTCGGACCAGACCGTCACCCGGCGCGCGATCGCCTTGGCGCCGTGGGCATTACCGGCACCGAGAGCCGCGCCGACCAGGGTCTGGGCGGCGATGGCGAGCGAGTCCAAGGTCAGGGCGAGGAAATTCCAGAGTTGCAGGACCACCTGGTGGGCGGCCACGGACGCGGCGCCGAAACGGGCGGCCACCGCGGCGGCGGAGACGAAGCAGATCTGGAACGACAGACTGCGGATGATGAGGTCGCGCCCGAGGACGAGTTGAGCGCGCATCACCGCGACGCGCGGGCGCAGCGAAACACGTTCGCGCAGCAGGGCATAGGCGAACAGGACGCCGGAGACCGATTGGCCGACGAGATTCGCCACCGCCGAGCCGGCCAGTTCCATCCGCGGTGCGCCGAGCAGTCCGTACACCAGAACCGGACACAGCACCGCCGACAACGCCAGACCCACCACCACATAGGTCAGTGGTCGTCGCACATCCTGCACACCGCGCATCCACCCGTTGCCCGCCATCGACAGCAGGATCAACGGCACGCCGAACAGCGCGATCCGCACCCAGATCAGCGCCTCGTCGGCGATCTCCCCACCGCCGGAGAGCACCGAACACAGTGG
Organism: Nocardia sp. NPDC060220; assembly: GCF_042727815.1. NCBI lineage: Bacteria > Bacillati > Actinomycetota > Actinomycetes > Mycobacteriales > Nocardiaceae > Nocardia > Nocardia sp. NPDC060220. The sequence goes on along the minus strand of NZ_JBHWZY010000306.1, from coordinate 2,048 downwards.
CACCGCGAACAACTGGATCACCGCGACGATCACCAGACCGATCGCCACACCCACCCAGCTGGCCTGTATGCCCTCCTCGACAGCGCCTGTCCGATCCCCCGCACCGTGTCTACGGGCCGCACGCGCGGTCGTCCCATAGGACAGGAACGTCAGCTGGGTGCTCACCGACCCGAGGATCACGGCGCCGACGGCCAGCCCGGCCAGTGCCAGCGCCCCCAGCCTGCCGACCACCGCGATGTCGAAGAGCAGATACAGCGGCTCGGCGACCAACACGCCCAGGGTGGGCACGGCGATGCCGAGAATTCGCCGCGGCCCGACCTGGTCGGCCTCATCGCCGGTCACGGCTTCGTCCCTCGGTTCAGCGGACCCCACACCGACCTCCCACGGTCACCACGAACTCATCGGACGCGCTGCCGACCTGCCGATGGTGGCACACGCCACCGACACCATCGCCCACCGCGCAGCGCCACCGGAGCGATCTCGCCGATCGCCGGGCATGATCATGTTCGCGGTGGTGGCGCACCGACGCCGCCACCCACATCGCCGATCACGCCCGCCGATCGCGGACACACCTCCCGATCAGCACGAAACCGCGAGTACGAAGTGTGGACGGCAGGCAGGATGAGCGACGATACTGGTCGCCTGCCCAGCTCGGGCGGGACGATGACATACCGCGGACGCCTGGTTCGCCCGGACAACTCAGGATCGACCATGGTGTTTGTGCAGCGATGGCGGGTGATCACGGCGTTCGCCCTGGTCGGCGCGGCCACCCAGCTGGTGTGGCTCACCTACGCGCCGGTGACGACCGTAGCGGCGGAGCACTTCGGTGTGTCCGAGTCCGCGATCGGGTGGCTGGCGAACATGTTCCCGCTGCTCTACGTCGTGCTCGCCGTACCCGCCGGAATCGCACTCGATCGCTGGTTCCGCCCCAGCCTGATCGCCGGCGCGGTTCTCACCGCGATCGGTGCGGCGTTGCGCCTGCTCGACGGCGGTTTCGCGATCGTGCTCATCGGTCAGACCGTCGTCGCCATCGCGCAACCGCTGGTGCTCAACGCCATCACCGGCATCGCGGGGCATTATCTCGACGAGAAGGACCGGCCGACCGGTATCGCGGTGGGCACCGCGAGCACCTTCGCCGGGATGGCCGCCGCGTTCGTACTCGGCGCGGCGCTGCCCGCGCAAAGCCAGCTCACCGCCCTCACCGCGATCGGCACGATCTTCGCCGCCCTGGCCGCGGTCGCACTGACCGTCGAACTGATGCGCGCGGGCACCGGACCTGCCGCGAGCACATCGACCTCGTTCGTCGCGCTCCGAGCGACCCTCGGGGACCGGTATGTGCGCCGACTCTGCGTCACCGTGTTCTTTCCCTTCGGCACGTTCGTCGCGCTGGCGACCTATGGCCAGGCGCTGCTGGAACCGTCCGGCGTGAGCGCGGACGCGGCCAGCATCGTGCTGCTGGTGAACGTCCTCGCCGGTGTCGTCGGCTGCGCGGTGATTCCGGTCGCGGTCCTGCGCCGCGGTATCGAACTCCCCGCCGTGATGGTCGGTCTCACCGCCAGCGCCGCCGCCTGTCTGCTCGTCGCCCTCGCCCCCGGCCTCGCCACCGGCTTCCTGGCCTTCGTCCTCATCGGCCTGACCCTGCTCCCCGCCCTCCCGATCGTGCTGGCCATGGCCGAACGCCACACCGGCGCCGCGGACGGCACCGCCGCGGGCCTCATCTGGATGACCGGCAACCTCGGCGGTCTCGTCGTAGCGGGCCTGACCGGCCTCCTCGTAGACCAGCCCGCCCTGGCCTTCACCCTCTGCGCCACCACCACCGTCCTCGGCGTCCCCCTGGCCCTGCGCCTGCGCCGCGAGAAGGCCGTCGCCGCGACCTAGGCGGTCAGCCCAGGGCGGCGATCAGGGCGCGCACGACATCCTCGGCGTTGCCGTAGGTGGTGTAGCCGGCGGCGAAGCGGTGGCCGCCGCCGCCGAAAACGCCGGCGACCGCGGCGACATCGACGCCGTCGGTGCGGCCTGGGGCAGAGTCGCGGGAGCGCAGGGAGACC
>NZ_JBHWZY010000305.1:0-7342 GCF_042727815.1 Nocardia sp. NPDC060220 | reverse complement strand
GATGGCCGTTGTCGATCAGATCGTCGCCGCCGCCGAAACAGTGATCCCCGACCTGGGCATCGCGTCGCCGGGTAGCGGGAACCAGCGTTCGGCAGCTGAGTCCGATCGGGTGAATGCGCCGGAAGTGGCGTTCTCCCTCGACGGTGCGGTCGTCGACCTCGGCGACCGCATCCCACCCCTGCGCGGAGCCCCGCCGGAGGAAGTCGGCGTCATCGCTCGCTGGCTTGCCAAACCCGGCGCGCGGATCGTGCGGACCAGCGACGGGTACCACGAACCGCTGCACGGTGCGGCGCGCTGGGTGGGCTGGGCGCAGCTCGCGCGCACGGCCGCGACCACCAGGAGCGAACAGGAGGAGTATCTGGCCGAACGCTGACGAGCCACACCGGGGCGGCCGAGGCAGGCGAGAACAACCCGTCCTGGATCATGGACGACGACTCCGTGCACCGTGGCGGGGCCCGAGGACAAGGAGCAGCGGCGAATGTTCGTGAAGGTGTGCGGTCTGACCACCGAGGAACAGATCGACTGGGCGATCGAGCTCGGGTACTCCGCGATCGGCGTCATGGTGACGACGAAGAGCAAGCGCTACCGCACCCCCGAACAGGCACGCGCGCTCGCCGGCTACGCACGTGGTCGCATCACCACCTTCGCCGTCGCCCTCGAGGCGAGCGAGGTCGCCGAGGTATCGGAGGCGTTCGACGTCGTGCAGCTCTATGAGTGGACCGACCTGCCGAACCTGGCCTTCTGCTCCTCGAGCCCGCCGGAACCGGGTCAGACCAGCGAATACTTCTTCTACGACGCCAGCGCGGGCTCCGGTGTGTTCGAGGAATTCCCCGATTGGGTCCGCGCGCAACCGGGTCGGGTGGTGCTGGCGGGCGGCCTGGACCCCGACAACGTCGCCGATGTGATCGCTCGGCACCGTCCCTATGGCGTGGACGTGTCCAGTTCGGTGGAAACGGCGCCCGGGGTGAAGAGCTATGACCTGATGCGTCGGTTCAAAGCGGCCACCGAGCGGCCCGAAGTTCTAGAGTGATCCCATGATTACCGCGATCGTGATGATCCAGGCGCAGAACTCTCGCATCCCCGAGACCGCGCAGGCCCTCGCCGACACCGAAGGAGTCGCCGAGGTGTACTCCTGCGCCGGTGACGTGGACCTGATCGCGATCGTGCGCGTGCGCGACCACGCGCGCATCGCCGAAGTGGTCACCGCGGGCATCGACAAGGTGGACGGCGTGGTCCGCACCACCACCCACATCGCGTTCAAGTCCTATTCCAGCGCCGACGTGGAAGCCGGATTCTCGCTGGGGGAGTGAGCCTTCGGGGTCAGTTCTCGTCGAGCGTCCTGGTGAGTTCGGCCCAGCTCTGCAGCAGCTTCGCCGCCGCCCCGCTGTCCACCGCGGCGGCGGCGCGCTCGAGCCCGTCGGTCAGCGCCGCGTCCAGGTCGAGATCGACATCGCCGACCCCGCGCGAGAGGTCGTAAGCCACGATCGCCGCGGCCGAGTTCAACAGCACCGCGTCACGGACAGGTCCGGCCGTTCCCGCGAAGACATCGCGCGCGACCTGGGCGTTGACCTCGGCATCCCCGCCACGCAGGTCGTCCAGGTCCACCCTCGCGATGCCGAGCCGCGTCGGATCGATCAGCGTTCGACGGATCCGCCCGCCACTGACCACCCACACGTCGGTCAGATCCGAAGTGGTGATCTCGTCGAGCCCGTCACGCCCGCGCACGACCAGCGCACTCGACCCACGCGCCTCGAACACCCCGGCGATCACGGGCGCGAGATCGGCGAACGCGCACCCGATCAGCCCGGCGCGCGGCTGGGCCGGATTGGTCAGCGGGCCCAACACGTTGAACACGGTCGGAATGCCGATCTCCTTGCGCGCCGCCCCGGCGAAACGGAGCCCGGAGTGGAACAGCGGCGCGAAACAGAACCCGATCCCCGCCTCGCGCACCGATCGCGCCACCGACCCGGGTCCGAGCGCGAGCTTCACACCCAGCGCTTCGAGCACATCGGCACCACCGGACTTCGACGACGCCGCCCGGTTCCCGTGCTTGACCACGGGGACCCCGGCCGCGGCCACGACCACCGCGGACATGGTCGAGATGTTCACCGACCCCGAACGATCGCCGCCGGTGCCGACGACATCGACCGCGTCGCCGTCGACGTGAACCAGCCGCGCGTGCCCGAGCATCCCGGCCACCATGCCCGCCAGCTCGGTCGGCGTGGGGCCCTTGATCTTCATGGCGACGCCGAACGCCGCGATCTGGGCGGCGGTGGCGTTGTCGGTGAAGATCTCGTCGATCACCCAGGTGGTGTCGTCCGCGGCCAGGTCGCCACCGTCGGCGAGGGTTCCGAGCACCTGGGCCCAGCTGCGCACGCTCATCTGCTCTGCTTCTCCTTCGACGACACCGTTGCGCCACTGTAGATCGGGCGCGCGGAGGTGGCGCAAGGTCTTTTGCGCCGTCGGGCAAAGTTTACGGGGCGGTGCGCGGGGGTTGCAGCGCGTCCCAGCCGTCGGCGACGCCGTCGTGGCGCTGGGCGAGCCCGGCCATCCGCGAGCGTTCCTGCGAGCAGGTCAGCGGATCGAGCCGTTGCACCCGCTGCAGGATGATCGGGACCAGGTCCGCGGCCGGCGCGGCGGGCTCGGCGCGTTCGTATCCGTCATACCCGGCGATCTCGCACGCGGCCTCGATCTGCCCGGCGGGCAGCCGCAGATGGTGGCGCAACACCGCATCGGCCTCCCGATCCAGCTCGCTCGCCCGATCCAGCGCGGTCGAACAAGCCTCGACATCGTCGAAACTCGACGCGACCACCACAAGATCGTCGCGCCCCGGGTCCAACTCCCGCGCCGACCCACCGAACAGCCGCCGCCACATCCGCACCACGACCATCGCCGCCTCCTCGTCTCAGCCTATCCACATCCAACGCTGTCACAATGAGTTGTCGCGCGGTCGTCGCCAACACGCCGACGGAAGTCGTAGACCCCCTCTGTGCGTGGGTTTTCCGACTGGCGCCACAAACTTTCGTACCCGGGTACATGTGTCGTACTACGAAGAGTCATACTTACCCCGTGACGACCGCAGTAGGCACCCCAGGATCGGCCATTACTCAGCGTGTGCATTCGCTGAACCGGCCCAACATGGTCAGCGTCGGAACCATCATCTGGCTGTCGAGCGAGCTGATGTTCTTCGCCGGGCTGTTCGCCATGTACTTCGTTGCTCGCGCGCAGGCGCACGGGAACTGGCCCCCGGAGCCGACCGAGCTGAACATGAAGCTCGCGATTCCGGTGACGGCCGTGCTGATCGCGTCCTCGTTCACCTGCCAGATGGGTGTGTTCGCGGCGGAGAAGGGCGACGTGTTCGGCCTTCGTCGCTGGTACAGCATCACCCTGCTGATGGGCGCGTTCTTCGTCGCCGGGCAGGGCTACGAGTACTACCACCTGGTGGAGGAGGGAACTTCGATCGCCGGCAGCTCGTACGGCTCGGTTTTCTACATCACCACCGGCTTCCACGGTCTGCACGTGATCGGCGGTCTGATCGCGTTCGTGTTCCTGCTCGTCCGCACCACGCTGAGCAAGTTCACCCCCGCCCAGGCCACCGCCGCGATCGTGGTGTCGTACTACTGGCACTTCGTCGACATCGTCTGGATCGGGCTGTTCGCCACGATCTACTTCGTCCGATAGCGCGCGGCGCGCACAGCATTTGCACAAGTCGGTTCCGTCTACTCCAAAGGGACACAGATGAGTTCATCTCCCCCGTCGGCCCCAGAGCCCGCCGGCCCCGGCGCCGGGCAGGACGCACAGGCCGCCAAGGCGCGTAAGCAGCGCCGCGCCCGTCGTCGTATCGCGGGTGCTCTCGCGCTGATGATCGGCTTGGTCGGAGCCGGCTTCCTGGCGACCGCGCTCACCCCGCAGGCGCAGGTCGCGACCGCGCACGAGGACCAGTCCGCGCTCATCCGCGAGGGCAAGCAGCTCTACGACACTTCCTGCGTCACGTGCCACGGCGCGAACCTGCAGGGTGTCGCCGACCGTGGTCCGAGCCTGATCGGCGTCGGCGAGGCCGCGGTCTACTTCCAGGTCTCCTCCGGCCGCATGCCGATGGCCGCCAACGGCGCCCAGGCGCTGCGCAAGCCGGAGAAGTTCGACGCGCACCAGACCGACGCGCTCGGCGCGTACGTCGCCGCCAACGGCGGTGGCCCCTCGGTGATCCGCGACGCCAACGGTGAGATCGCCCAGGAGTCGCTGCGCGGCGACGACATCGCCCGTGGCTCGGAGCTGTTCCGCATGAACTGCGCCTCCTGCCACAACTTCACCGGTCGCGGTGGCGCGCTCTCCGGCGGTAAGTTCGCGCCGCCGCTGGCCGAGGCCAGTGAGCAGCAGATCTACCAGGCGATGGTCACCGGCCCGCAGAACATGCCCAAGTTCTCCGACCGGCAGCTGACGTCGGAGGAGAAGCGCGACATCGTCGCCTACGTCAAGAACTCCGCCGAGGAGAAGTCGCCCGGCGGCTGGGATCTCGGCGGGTTCGGTCCGGCGACCGAAGGTTTGGCGATCTGGGTCATCGGCATCACCGCCGTGGTCGGCGCCGCGATGTGGATCGGATCGCGGTCATGATCGGTCAGTGCGCGGAGGCGGCAGCGCAGCGTAATCACGCAGCGTGCCCGAGCATGACGAATTGGATGCAGCCATGAGTGGACAGGAGCACAGCGACATGGGTCGCGAACCCACCGAAGACGAACTGGACGCGATGTCGCGTGACGAGCTGGTCGAGCTCGGCACCAATCGCGACGACGTCGATGTCGTCTACCGCAACGAGCGGTGGCCGGTGCCGGGCACCAAGGCCGAGAAGCGCGCCGAACGTGCGGTCACGTTCTGGTTCGCCATCTCCGGCCTCGCCGCCGCCGCGCTCATCGGTGTCTTCCTGTTCTGGCCGTGGGAGTGGAAGGGCTACGGCGACGAGGGCCACAGCGCCTACTCGCTGTTCACCCCGCTCGTCGGCCTGACCTTCGGCATCTCGGTGCTGGTCATCGGTGTCGCCGTGGTGCTGATCCGCAAGCGGTTCATCCCCGCCGAGATCTCGATCCAGCAGCGCCACGACGGCCCCTCCGACGAGGTCGAGCGGCGCACCCTGGCGGCCGAGCTGCAGGACGCGCTCGACACCTCCACCCTGGGTCGTCGCAAGATGATGCTCGGTACCGCGGGCGCCGGTGTCGGTGTGCTCGGTATCGGCGCACTGCTGGTGTTCGTCGGCGGCATGGTGAAGAACCCGTGGGCCAAGGGCGACAAGTCGCCGCTGTGGGTCTCGGGCTGGACCCCGGACTACCCGGGCGAGACCGTCTACATCCGCCGCGACACCGGTCGCCCCGGCGACATCGTGCTGGTGCGTCCCGAAGACCTGGACGCCGGCTCGATGGAAACCGTGTTCCCGTGGAAAGAGAAGTGGCGCGGCGATGAGCACGCCACGCTCGAGTCGCTGCGCGGTATCCGCAACGCGGTCATGATGATCCGGTTGCGCACCGAAGACGCCGAGAAGGCGATCAAGCGCAAGGGCCAGGAGAGCTTCAACTTCGGCGACTACTTCGCCTACTCGAAGATCTGCACCCATCTCGGCTGCCCCACCTCGCTGTTCGAGCAGCAGACCAACCGGATCCTGTGCCCCTGCCACCAGTCGCAGTTCCTCGCGACCGAGTGGGCAAAGCCGGTCTTCGGTCCTGCCGCCCGCGCACTGCCTCAGCTGCCGATCACCGTCAACTCCGAGGGCTATTTGGTCGCCGCGGGCGACTTCATCGAGCCGCTCGGCCCGGCCTTCTGGGAGCGTCGTTCATGAGCGTTGTGGCCAATCAGGCAAATGAGATGGACGAGCGGTACCGCGCCGCCGCGTTCATGAAGCGTTCGATCAACAAGGTCTTCCCGACCCACTGGTCGTTCCTGCTGGGTGAGATCGCGCTCTACGCGTTCATCATCCTGCTGCTGTCGGGTGTGTACCTGACGCTGTTCTTCGACCCGTCGATGACCCACGTGGTCTACGACGGCGCCTACCAGCCGCTGCGCGGCGTCGGCATGTCGCGGGCCTACGAGACCGCGCTGAACATCTCCTTCGAGGTGCGCGGCGGTCTGTTCGTCCGGCAGATCCACCACTGGGCGGCCCTGCTGTTCGCGGCGTCGATCATCATCCACCTGTTCCGCATCTTCTTCACCGGCGCGTTCCGCAAGCCGCGTGAGGCGAACTGGGTGATCGGCTCGCTGCTGCTGATCCTGGCGATGTTCGAGGGCTTCTTCGGCTACTCGCTGCCCGACGATCTGCTCTCGGGCACCGGCCTGCGTGCCGCGTTCGGCGGTATCACCATGAGCCTGCCGGTCATCGGTACCTGGATGCACTGGCTGATGTTCGGCGGCGACTTCCCCGGCGACATCATCATCCCGCGCCTCTACATCGCGCACGTGCTGCTGCTGCCCGGCATCATCCTGGCGTTGATCGGCGCGCACGTCGCGCTGGTCTGGTACCAGAAGCACACCCAGTTCCCCGGACCGGCCCGCACCGAGCACAACGTCGTCGGCGCGCGCATCATCCCGGTGTTCGCCGCCGACCAGGGTGCGTTCTTCGCGTTCACCCTCGGCATCGTCGGCATCATGGGCGGTGTCCTGCAGATCAACCCGATCTGGAACCTGGGCCCGTACAACCCCTCTCAGGTCTCGGCGGGTTCACAGCCCGACTTCTACATGATGTGGACCGACGGTTTGGCGCGTCTGATGCCGCCGTGGGAGCTCTACCTCGGTCGCTACACGGTCCCGGCCGTGGTCTGGGTCGCGCTCATCATGGGCCTGGTGTTCACGCTGCTGATCGCCTACCCGTGGATCGAGAAGCGCCTCACCAACGACCACTCGGCGCATCACAACCTGCTCCAGCGTCCGCGCGACGTGCCGGTGCGTACCGCAATCGGTGCCATGGCGATCGCGTTCTACGTGGTGCTCACGCTCTCGTGTGTCAACGACATCATCGCGCTGAAGTTCGACATCTCGCTGAACGCGACCACCTGGATCGGTCGTATCGGCGTGCTGCTGCTGCCGCCGATCGCGTACTTCGTGACGTACCGGTTCTGCATCGGTCTGCAGCGCAGTGACCGGGCGGTGCTCGAGCACGGTATCGAGACCGGTGTGATCAAGCGTCTGCCGCACGGCGAGTACATCGAGGTGCACCAGCCGCTGGGCGGGGTCGACGCACACGGCCACGCCATCCCGCTGGAATACCAGGGCGCCCCGGTGCCCAAGAAGATGAACAAGCTCGGTTCGGCGGGCAAGCCCGGCACCGGTAGCTTCCTCAAGGCCGATCCCAAGGCCGAGGGTG
>NZ_JBHWZY010000304.1:0-7347 GCF_042727815.1 Nocardia sp. NPDC060220 | reverse complement strand
TCGCCGATCCGAAGGACCTGGCCCGAGATTTCGCCGCGATGATGCGTTCCTCGGCCGCGCGCGTGATCCCGGAACTGACGCTGAAGGTGTGGACTCCGGCCGGTGCGCGGGTGCGGATGGTCAAACAGGTCTCGCCGGTGCTCGAGGATCTGACCGGGCGCCGGATCGACGTGGGTGCGCAGGTGGGGGACTACCCGCTGTCGTCGTGGGCCGCCGAGGAGCGCGAGTACCACGTGCAGATCGAACTGGAACCGGCCGCGCCGGGCCGGGAGAAGCTGGCCGCGCGGCTGAGTGTGCTGGCCGGCGACGAGGTACTGGGCCAGGGCCTGGTGCGCGCGGTCTGGACCACCGATTCGACGCTGTCGACCCGCATCAGTACCCGCGTCGCCCACTACACCGGCCAGGTCGAACTGGCCCAGGCCGTGCAGGAAGGTCTGGCGGCGCGCCGCACCGGCGATGTCACCACCGCGACCGCGAAGCTGCGTCGCGCGGTGGAACTCGCCGCCGCCTCCGGCCACGAGTCCACCGCCAAACTGCTGCGCGGTGTGGTCGAGGTCGAGCACGACGGCACCGTGAAGCTGCGCGGCCAGGTCGCCGCGGCCGACGAACTCGCCCTCGACATCCGCTCCACCAAGACCGCCCGGGTGCGGCCGGAGGGCGGCTGACATGCCGATGTGCGCGGACGGACACCAGTCGCGGTCGACGGACTACTGCGATGTGTGCGGATCGGCTCTGGGCACGGCGCCCACGCCCGACCCGGCGGCTCTGCGCCTGTGCCCGAACTGCCACGCGCCGACCAGCGGACGCTTCTGCGAAGGATGCGGCCACGATTCCGCCCTGCCACCGGCGACAGCGACGTCCTCGCGTCCCGGTGATCGCGCGGAATCGGCCGACTCCGGATTCGACCCCACCATGATCGCTGCCGGCGCGCCCCCCGACAGTTGTCGATCCGGGGTGTGGGTCGCGCGGATCTTCGCCGACCGCGAGTTCTACGCGCGCGTCCGAGCCCGCAAGGGACCCGATGCCGAGCGTGTCGAATTCCCGGACTTCTACCCCGAACGTCGAATCATCTTGCGTGGCAACCAGTTCCTGATCGGAAAACGATCGGCCTCGCAAGGGATCGTGCCCGAGATCGACCTCGGCATCGCCCCGGCGGATATCGGCGTCTCCCGCGCACATGCGATGATCCAGGTCGATCAGAGGGGCGCGCTCACCATCACCGACCTCGGTTCCACCAACGGAACCAGCCTGGACGGCGCCGAATCATCGATCACACCGCAGCAGGCGGTCGCACTGCGCGAAGGCAGCCGGATCCATGTCGGCGGCTGGACCACCATCGCGATCACCGCGGAACCGTAGACGCATCTGTTCACCAAACGTAGGGTCGGGACCATGACGAAGTTCGACGGGAAGACCTGCCTGATCACCGGTGCCGCCAGCGGCCTCGGCCGCGCCACGGCGTTCGCGGCCGCCGCGAAGGGGGCCTCGCTCGTCCTCACCGACATCACGGCCGACACGCTCGCCACCACCGCGGAGGAACTGCGCGCGGCCGGGGCGACGGTGCATCTCGCGCACGCGGCCGACGTCAGCGACCATTCCGCGGTCGTCGGTCTCGCCGCCCATACTTTCGAGGCCGTGAGCCATGTCGACATCGTCATGAACGTGGCGGGCGTCGCCACCTGGGGCACCGTCGACAAGCTCACGCCACAGCAGTGGCGCCGCACCGTCGACATCAACCTGATGGGCCCCATCCACATCATCGAGGAGTTCGTGCGCCCGATGATCACCGCCGGTCGCGGCGGTCACCTGGTGAACGTGTCCTCGGCGGCGGGCATCTTCGGTCTACCGTGGCACGCGCCCTACAGCGCCACCAAGTTCGGCCTGCGCGGTGTCTCGGAGGTGCTGCGGTTCGACCTGCGCCGCCACAAGATCGGCGTCAGCCTGGTCTGCCCCGGCGCGATGGCCACCCCGATGGTCGACAGCGTCGACATCGCGGGCGTCGACCGCGACAACGCGGCGCTGAACAAGGCGATCAGGCTGTTCATGCGCCACGCCGTCACCCCGGAGCAGGCGGCCACGTCGGTGATCAAGGGTGTCGAGCGCAACCGCTACTGGGTCTACACCTCCCGCGACATCCAGTTGGCCCACTGGGGTCAGCGGTACTTCCCTTACGGCTACACCTTGGCCATGCGCGGTTTGAACTCCGCGATGACCAACTATGTCGACAAGAACGCCCTGGTCCGCTAGACGAGGTCGCTGGGGTCGGTATTGGCCCCACACAGGATCACGCACACCCGTTCGCCGGGCTCGGGCCGATAGGCCGGGCCCGAACCGGTGTCGAGCAGTGCCGCCATCGCGGTGGCCGCGCCGTTCTCCACGGCGATGCGATGGGAGGTCCACAGCTGCTGCCTGGCCGCGCGGATCGCCTCGTCGGGCACCAGCAACGACCGCACACTCGGATGCTGGGCGGCGGCCAAGGCCATCGCCGACACATTCGGGGCGCCGAGGGAATCCGCGGCGATCGAGTCGACGGTGACGTCCACCGGGTGACCGGCTTCGAGCGCGGCGTTCAGCGATCGACAGCCCTCGGGTTCGACGGCCACCGTGCGAATCCCGAAATGCTGTGCGGCGACCGCCGTTCCGGTGAACAACCCGCCGCCGCCGACGGCGACGAGCACCGTGTCCAGGTCGGGGATGCGCGCCTGGATCTCGCGCATCAGCGTGCCGGCGCCCGCGGCCACGAGCGTATCGTCATAGGCATGGGCGGCCAGCGCACCACTGGTCTCGGCGAATTCCCGGCAAGCGGCCAACGCCTGCTTGTATTCCGGACCGATCAGTCGCACCCGCGCGCCGTAGTCACGAAGTCGACCGATTTTGACCGCAGGCGCGGTCTCGGGCAGAAACACCGTCGCGGGCACCCCCGCCTCCCGTGCCGCCCATGCGCACGCCAACCCGGCATTGCCGCCCGAGGCGATCGTCACACCCGCGTCCGGCAACGTTTCCGCTGCCGCGTGCGCGCGCACGAAATTCTGCGCACCACGCGCCTTGAACGTGCCGGTGAACTGCAAGAACTCCAGTGCGAACCAGAGCGGGTCCGGCCCTGGTCCGGCCGGTGCGACAGTGATCGGGCGAACCAGTCCGTCGATGCGCGCTGCGGCGGCTTCGATATCAGCGAAAGTCGGGGTCACCCCTCCGACTATGCCACCGGCCACGTCCCCTCGAACCGCCCGTTGAGCGGGCGAATTGTTACGACGGGTTTACGTCCGCACCAGTCTGGGTACATAACAGATCGGTAACAAGCTCGAAGGCGGGTAGTCGTGTCGGTCTGGGGACGCGAAACCCCCCAGTGCACCGGCACACGCCCGGCGTGTCAGCAAAGGATGTGCACACACATGAGCGCGAACCTGATGATCGTGGACGACGATGTCCAGATGCGCGGCGACCTGCGTCGCGCGATGGAAGACGAAGGGTATGCCGTAGCCGAGGCAGGCGTGCCTTCCGACGCCCTCGATCGGCTGCGCAGCGACGGGCCACCCGATCTGATGATCGTCGACCTGATGCGCGGCGAAGCCGACGGCTTCGACTGCATCCGGGAGATCCGTCGTGACCACGATGTGCCGATCATCGTGATCAGCACCCGTTACGACACCCACGACGTGGTCGCGGCCCTGGAGGCGGGGGCCGACGACTTCGTGAGCAAGCCGTTCGAAATCAAGGAGATCACCGCCAGGATGCGCGCGCTCCGCCGTCGCGCCCGCATCACCGCCGATCGCGACACGACCCCCGAGGCCGTGCTCGACGCCGATCCGCACGCGCCACTGGTGCTGGCGGCCGACGCGGGCGCGGTGCGTCGCGGCGCCGAGGAGATCCACCTCACGGTCACCGAATTCCGGTTGCTGTGTGAACTGGCGGAGACCCCCGGCCGCGTGCTGAGTCGATCCGTGCTGCTCGAAAGAGTGTGGGATCAGGGCTTTTTCGGTGACGAACGCATCGTCGACGTCCACGTGCGACGCCTGCGTACCAAGATCGAACGCGACCCGTCCGACCCGCGCATCGTGGTTACCGTGCGCGGTCTCGGGTATCGCCTCGATGTGCAGTCGTAGTAAACGATTCGTCATACAACCGCAAAGAGCTCGACACAAAGACCGCAAAGTCGGCTGGGCACGTTAGATATATGACAACGTCCACCATGTCCATCGAGCCGACCGCCAGCGCGGCGGCCCCTGGTTCGGAACCGAGATTGCGTCATCCGCGGCTGGGCGACGGTGCCCAGCTGTGGCGGATCGCCCGCGATTCGCAGGTACTCGACGTCAATTCCAGCTACGCGTACCTGCTGTGGTGTCGCGATTTCGCCGCAACCTCGTTGGTTGCCGAAAGTGACGGTCAGCCCGTCGGATTCGTCATCGGATATGTGCGCCCGGAAGCTCCGGACACGCTGTTCGTCTGGCAGATCGCCGTCGACGCGCAAGCTCGCGGCCGCGGCCTGGCCGCCGCCATCCTGCACGCGCTGCTCGATTCGGTAGCCGGCGCGGGCATCACCACCTTGGAAACCACGATCTCACCCGGAAACACCGCCTCGCATGCGCTGTTCTCCGCGGTGGCCCGGGAACGCGGTGCCGATTTGCGCACCGAGGACCTGTTCGAAGAAAACGATTTCCCCGATTCACACGAGGCAGAGCTGCTGTATGTGATTTCACCGGCTCAGCGCCAGGAGGAACGACGATGATCACGACCACCGACACCAGCATTTTCGAGGCCATGGAATCGAATGTGCGCGGATACTGCCGTGACTGGCCGGCCATCTTCAGCACCGCCGAAGGCGCATGGTTGCGCGACGAGCAGGGCCGCGAATACCTCGACTTCTTCGCAGGCGCCGGCGCGTTGAACTACGGACACAACAACCCGATTCTGAAAAAGGCGCTGCTGGAATATATCGGCAGCAACGGCATCACCCACGGTCTGGACATGTCGACCGTGGCCAAGCGTGAACTGCTCGAGACCATCCGCGACAATCTGCTCTCGCCGCGTGGCCTCGACTACAAGGTCCAGTTCCCTGGCCCGACCGGCGCGAACGCCGTCGAAGCCGCGCTCAAGCTGGCCCGCAAGGTCACCGGCCGCAAGACCATCCTGAGCTTCACCAACGCCTTCCACGGCATGACCCTCGGTGCGCTGTCGGTGACCGGCAACGCCGCCAAGCGGGCCGGTGCCGGGGTGCCGCTCGAGCACTCCACCCCGATGCCCTACGACGGCTACTTCGACAACACCATCGAGGACTTCGGCTGGATGCAGCGCGTCCTCGACGACAGCTCCTCGGGCTTCGATCGCCCCGCCGCGGTGATCGTGGAGACCGTGCAGGGTGAGGGCGGCGTCAACCTGGCCCGCGCCGAATGGCTGCGTCACCTGGCCGGACTGTGCGCCGCGCGCGACATCCTGCTCATCGTCGACGACGTGCAGATGGGTTGCGGGCGCACCGGCCCGTTCTTCTCCTTCGAGATCGCCGGCATCACCCCCGACATCGTGACGCTGTCCAAGTCGATCGGTGGCTACGGTCTGCCGATGGCGCTGGTGCTGCTCAAGCCCGAGCACGACCAGTGGGCGCCCGGTGAGCACAACGGCACCTTCCGTGGCAACAACCCCGCCTTCGTCACCGCGACCGCCGCGCTGCGCGAGTACTGGTCCGATGACAAACTCGCCCAGCGCACCGCCGAGAACGGCGCCTACGTGGGTCGCACGCTCGACACGGTCGCGCAGCGGCACGCCGGAGTGTCCACTCGTGGACGCGGCATGGTGCACGGCATCGTCTTCGACGACCCGTCGCAGGCGGGCAAGGTGTGCCGCACCGCGTTCGAACAGGGTCTGCTGGTGGAGACCTCGGGCTCGATGGACGAGGTCGTGAAATTGCTGCCGCCGTTGACGCTCGGTAGCGATGAACTCGATCAGGGCCTGTCGGTGCTGGTCTCCTCGATCGACACCGTCTGTGGTGGTGCCGCATGATCGTGCGCACCACCGAAGAGATCACCGGCACCGAACGCGATGTGGCAGGGCCGGGTTGGCGCAGCAAGCGCATCGTGCTCGGCGGCGACAAGGTCGGTTTCTCCTTCCACGAGACCACGATCGAGGCAGGCACCGTCCACCGGTTCCACTACCAGAATCACGTCGAGGCGGTGTGGCTGGTCGAGGGTGAGGGCAGCCTGCTCGATCTCGACAACCAGACAACGTACGAGCTGGGCCCGGGCTCGATGTACCTGCTCGACGGACACGAACGTCACCAGGTCACCGCCCGCACCCAGCTGCGGATGTTGTGTGTTTTCAATCCGCCGGTCACCGGTCGCGAGGTACACGATGAGAACGGGGTGTATCCGCTGATTATCGAGGAGGATGGCGCCAGTGTCTGATCAGCTCGACCGCTACCCGACCCGGTTGTCGGAGCCTGCCCCGCATATCGAACGCACCGATCCCACGGTGTGGGGCCAGGTCACCTCGCCGGAGCTGATCGGATTCGACGCGAACGGTTTCGCGACGATCCCCGACCTGCTCACCCCCGACGAGGTGGCCGCCTTCGGCGCCGAGGTCGGCCATCTCGCGGCCGACCCCGTGCTCTACGGCGATGAACGGGTGATCGTGGAACCCGTTGCGGGGCAGGTCCGTTCGGTGTTCCAGGTGCATCAGCTCAGCAAACCGATCGCGGAGCTGGTCGCCGAATCGCGGATCGCGGGCCTGGCCGAGCAGATCCTCGGTTCGCCGGTGTACCTGCATCAGACCCGGGTGAACTACATGCCCGGTTTCGGTGGTAGTGGTTTCGGCTGGCATTCCGATTTCGAGACCTGGCACGCCGAGGACGGCATGCCGGCCCCGCGGGCGGTGAGTCTGTCGATCGCGTTGACCGACAACTATCCGTTCAACGGCAGCTTGATGCTGATGCCCGGTTCACACCGCACCTTCGTGCCGTGCCTGGGCGAAACGCCGAGCGGTCACTATCGGGAGTCGTTGCGCGAGCAGCGAATCGGGGTTCCGACGACGGACGATGTCACGTTCCTGGCCGCCCGTTACGGGATCACCCAGTTCACCGGGCGGGCCGGTTCGGCGCTGTTGTTCGACTCCAACATGATGCACGGTTCGTCGAACAACATCACCCCGTTCCCGCGCTCGAACATCTTCCTGGTGTTCAACAGCGTGGAAAACGCCCTGGCGGAGCCTTTCGCGGCCCCCCAGCGCCGCCCGCAACACATCGCCGCCCGCGATTTCACGCCCTTGCGTGAGAATTCGGCCGAAGCCGGTGCGGTGCTGGCGGACCAGGCGCCCTAGACAGGTCGGCCACGAAGCCGCCACCCGCGGATCACCGCGGGT
>NZ_JBHWZY010000303.1:0-7356 GCF_042727815.1 Nocardia sp. NPDC060220 | reverse complement strand
GGCGTACACCGCGACGCTGGTGATTCCCGCGTCCTTGGCAGCCCGGATCACGCGAACCGCGATCTCGCCGCGGTTAGCTACGAGTACCTTCGTGATCCGTGCGCTGGCATGGCTGGGCACTGAGCCTCCTGTGTGCAATCTTTGGTCGCGTCGGGGAACGGGTCGCCGGTTAGGCCCCGTGCCCGGTATCGACAACTTTCGTCTCGGGCGAGTGTAGGCAGTGTGCCAACCCTGCTCGAACTCGGCTAGCCCTACTGTCGAGTAGGTCGCAGGTCACACTACGCGGCGTCCAGTGATGTGAACATGTTTCAAATGATCCGATTCGCGACACCTGGTTCAGTGCCCGTGACGATCGGTACCCGCACCGAGTTGCCCCATTCGATCCACGATCCGTCGTAATTGCGCACCGACCTGCGGCCGAGCAGGAAGGTCAGGACGAACCAGGTGTGGCTGGACCGCTCGCCCACCCCGCTGTAGACGACCAGGTCGTCGGCGGGAAGCGTGCCGTAGACCTCGTCCAGGTCGGCGCGGGAGCGGAAGCGGCCGTCGATCGTGGCGGCCTCGGTCCACGGGATGTTCACCGCCGTCGGCACGTGCCCGCCGCGCAGGGCGGCGTACTCCTGGTTGCGCGGTTTGTCCTCGAGCTCGCCGGAGTACTCCTGCGCCGAGCGCACATCGACGAGGGGTTCGCCGAGTCTGGCGAGTACGTCCTCGCGGAACGCGCGGGCGGTCGTGTCGTCGCGCGTGACCTCGGGGTAGTCGCTGGGCGTGGGGTAGGGCTGGTCGAATGTGGTGTCGCGTTCCTCGGAGATCCAGGCGTCGCGGCCGCCGTCGAGCAGGCGCACGTCCTCGTGGCCGAACAGGGTGAAGATCCAGGCGGTGTGCGCGGCCTGGGCGTTGCCGCGGTCGCCGTAGATCACGATCGTGTCGTCGCGCTCGATGCCCTTGGCGCGCATCAGCTCGGTGAAGCGCTTGCCGTCGACATAATCGCGGGTCACCGGGTCGCTCAGGTCGCCGCGCCAGTCGATCTTGACCGCGCCTGGGACATGGCCGATGTCATAGAGCAGGATGTCATCGTTGGACTCGATGATTCGTAAACCACGCACGCCGATGTTTGCGGACAGCCATTCTGTGGTTACCAATCGATGCGGGACTGCGTAGGAACCGAAGGCGGGGTGCGGATCCGGGGCGACGGGCACGGTGTGGTCCTTCACGCGAGTTGGGTGGGTGCGACCACTGTGTGGTCGCAGCCGATGGTAAGTGTGTGGTGGCACATCACGAATCGACACAATGGGCGAATAAAGCGCACGGATGTCCGATAAAGTCTCTGGAGAGGAGGGGTGAGCTATGTCCGATTCTTGGCCGCGACGGCGACTGCTCGCGATCCTACGTGGCGCCACCGAGCCCCTCGATGCCCAGGAACTGGCCCGCATCACCGGACAGCACGTCACCACCGTCCGATTCCACCTCGACGTCCTCACCCGCGAATCGCTGGTTCGCCAGTTCCAGCAACCGCCACGCGGCCGCGGCCGCCCGCGCATCGGCTATCGCGCGGTGCAGCGGTCGGTGGGATATCAGGAGCTCGCGCAGGTACTGGCAGACCATCTCGGCCCCGATCCGATCGCCCGTTCCGCCGCCGCCGTGGCCGCTGGTCGCGCCTGGGGTGCCCGGATGGACATCGGCACCCAGCCGGTGGAAACCCTCGCCGACGCCAGGGACATCACCATGTCGCTGATGTCGGAGCTCGGGTTCGCACCCGAGAAGGAACCCGCCGGTGAGACCTCCGAGCACGTCCAGATCAACCTGACGGCCTGCCCGCTGCGGGAACTGGCCCGCTCACACGCCGAAGTGGTGTGCGGCGTGCACATGGGGCTCATGCGGGAGGTGCTCGAACGCAACGGCGCCCGTGGCCGGGTGGACGTGCAGCTGCACCCCTTCGTCGAGCCCGAGCTGTGTACGGCCCGGCTCGATCTGACGATGACCGCGCCCGACCGTACCCCGGCCATGGAGCCGGGGGATGAGCACGTGATCGCGCCGTCAGTCCCGCGGATCCCGCCACAGTTGCGTGACACCGACACCGACGTCTTCGAGCAGCCGGCGCAACAGCGGTAGTCCGATCCCGATGACGCTGGACGGATCGCCTTCGATCCGGTCGACGAACCAGCCGCCCAGCCCGTCCAGGGTGAATGCCCCCGCGACCTTCAGCGGCTCGCCCGACGCGATATAGGTATCGAGCTCATCCGGCGTCGGCTTCGCGAAATGCACCGTGGTACTGCTGCATTCGGCCGACTCGGCGACGATTTCGCCATCGTGCAGCCGCAGCACGCAGTGCCCGGTGATCAGATCCGCGCTGCGGCCCGCCATCGTGGCCCAGCGCTCGCGCGCCACCTCCGGGGTGTGCGGTTTGCCTTGGAGCTGCCCGTCGACGAGCAGCATCGAATCGCAGCCGACGACGACACAGTCGGCACCGAATTCGGGAATCGACGCGGCGACGTCGGCCGCCTTGGCACGAGCCAGGGCGACGACGACATCGTGCGAGGAGGTACCGGCGGGCAGTGCCGCCGACACCGCGTCCTCGTCTACACCCGAGACCCGCACCACGGGATCGATACCCGCGGTGCGCAGGATCCCGAGCCGGGCAGGCGACGCCGACGCCAGCACCAGCCTGGTCACCGCAGCAGCAGCTCCGGTGACCGCCGCACCAGCTTCGGTCACCTCAGCGCAGGTGCGACAGCATCGGGTACACGTACGGCGAGAACGGGTTCGTGCCCCGATGCATCATCGTCGATGTGCCCCATGCGTCGGCCGGTCCGTTCGATCCGCCGACGGGTGCGTCGGCCGTCGCCGCGCTCAGGACGGCGACCAGAGCCGCGATGTCCTGATCGGTGGGCGAGCCCTTGAGAATGCGGAACAGTGGTTCGCCCGCGGCGTCGACGGTGGCCTGCGCCACCGTGCCCGCCGGCAGGTCGACCTCTTCGACGAGTGGTTCGACGACGAGCTCGAGCTCGGCGACTGTCAACACGTCTTCTTCTGCCACAGTTGTCACAGTGCCAGATCCTTCCTGCACTTACTTCGCTTCACAGCGCGGTTGACGCGATCATTCCCGGTGCGGCCGCGCCGATCAATAGTTGTCTTCCACAACAAGTGTGCGCGGCCTATCCGGGATATCGCGTTTTCAGAGCGGAATGTTGCCGTGTTTCTTCGGCGGCATGGTCACCATTTTGCGCTCGAGGAGCCGCAGCGCCGACACGATCTGGCCACGGGTGTGTGAGGGCGGGATGACCGCGTCCACGTAGCCGCGCTCGGCGGCGACGTACGGGTTCACGAGAGTGTCCTCGTACTCGTTCTGCAGCTCGAGGCGCAGCGCATCGACGTCGTCGCCGTTCTTGGCGGCTTCGAGCAGCTGCTTGCGGTAGACGAATCCGACAGCGCCGGAGGCGCCCATCACGGCGATCTGGGCGGTGGGCCATGCCAGGTTCACATCGGCGCCCATGTGCTTGGAACCCATGACGTCGTAGGCGCCGCCATAGGCCTTGCGAGTGATGATCGTGATCTTGCCCACAGTGGCCTCGCCATAGGCGTAGAGCAGCTTCGCACCGCGGCGGATGATGCCGTTGTATTCCTGGCCGGTGCCGGGCAGGAAGCCGGGTACGTCCACAAGGGTGATGATCGGGATGTTGAAGGCGTCGCAGGTGCGCACGAAGCGCGCGGCCTTCTCCGAGGCGTCGATGTCGAGGCAGCCGGCGAACTGGGTCGGCTGGTTGGCGACGATGCCGACGCTGCGCCCGTCCACCCGGCCGAAGCCGCAGATGATGTTCATCGCGCGCTCGGCCTGGACCTCGAGGAACTCGTCGTCGTCGAGCAGCCGACGGATGACCTCGTGCATGTCGTAGGGCTGGTTCGGCGAGTCCGGGATGATCGTGTCGAGCTCGATGTCCTCGTCGGTGAGGGCATCCTCGATCGCACCGTTGATCGGGTCGGTCGGAGCGTGGCGCGGGGCCTCTGCGCGGTTGTTGCTCGGCAGGTAGCTCAGCAGGTCCTTGACGTAGTCGAGGGCATCCTGCTCACCGGAGGCCACGTAGTGGGCCACGCCGGACTTCACCATGTGGGTGTGCGCGCCACCCAGGTCCTCCATCGAGACCTCTTCACCGGTGACGGTCTTGATCACGTCGGGCCCGGTGACGAACATCTGCGAGGTCTGATCGACCATCACCACGAAGTCGGTGAGCGCGGGGGAGTACACATGACCACCGGCGGCGGCGCCCATGATCAGCGAGATCTGCGGGATCACGCCGGAGGCCTGCACGTTGCGGTGGAAGATCTCGCCGTAGAGCCCGAGGGAGACGACACCCTCCTGGATACGCGCGCCCGCGCCCTCGTTGATACCGACCAGCGGACGGCCGGTCTTGATCGCCAGGTCCATCACCTTGACGATCTTCTCGCCGTAGACCTCGCCGAGCGAGCCACCGAACACGGTGACGTCCTGCGAGAAGATGCACACGTCGCGGCCGTCGATGGTGCCGTAGCCGGTGACGACGCCGTCACCGAGCGGGCGGTTGTGCTCCAGGCCGAAATTCACGCTGCGGTGCTTGGCGAGGGCATCGAGTTCGACGAAGGAGCCTTCGTCGACCAGGGCGAGGATGCGCTCACGCGCGGTCATCTTGCCCTTGGCGTGCACCTTGTCGACCGCGGTCTCACCCATCGGGTGTTGCGCTTCTTCCAGCCGATTCCGCAGATCAGCCAGCTTCCCGGCGGTGGTGTGGATATCGGGGGCGCCCGCCGATTCCGATGCGGGCTGCTGCTGGACACTCGTCATGGGTTGCGAGTGTAACGAGTGACACCTCCGCGCACCACGGCAGTCTCGCTTACCGGCCAGTAGAGAAACCCCAGCTAGCTATGGTCATGACCGTTCACAGAGAACTCCAGTAACCTGCCGGGAATGAACAGGGCACCCATCGACGTACAGGGTCTGCGCAGCTCGCCGGGCCTGTCGTTCTACGACCGGATCGATGTAGTCGAATCGACCGGATCGACCAACGCCGACCTGGTTGCTCGCGCCGCCGACCCGTCCGCCGATCGTCAGGCTCTGCTCGCCGAGGAACAGGTGAGCGGTCGCGGCAGACATGCCCGCGCGTGGGTGAGTCCGCCCCGCGCGCAGATCTCGCTGTCGATCCTGGTGCGCCTGCCCGGCATCGACCCCGCCGCGCTCGGCTGGTTGCCGTTGCTCACCGGCATCGCGGTGGTCGACGCGCTGCGCGGCACCGCCGGTGTCGCACCGGAATTGAAGTGGCCCAACGATGTTCTGCTCGACGGCCGCAAACTCGCGGGCATCCTGGCCGAGGTCGCCGCGACCGGCATCGCACCCGCGGTGGTGGTCGGCATCGGAATGAACGTCGACCTCGCCGAATCGGAACTGCCTGTCGCCCATGCGACTTCGCTGAGCTTGGCCGGTGCGACCGACGTCGACCGCACCGCGCTGGTCGCGGCGATCCTGGCGGAGTTCTCGCGCCGCTTCACCGCGTGGGAGCGGTCGGGCTGGGACACCGTCGATCTGGTGGCCGAATACCGTGAGCGATGCGCCACCATCGGCATGGAAGTGCGTGCCGAACTGCCCGGCGGGACGGTGCTCACCGGGGTGGCGAGCGATGTCGACGACACCGGGCGGCTGCTCATCGGTGAGCGGGCGGTATCGGCCGGCGACGTTTCCCACCTGCGCGGACAGTACTGACGACGGGCCCGGAGCCGGGCCCGTCGCCGAGACGGATCAGTGTGCGGCCGCACCCGCGGTCGCGCGCTCGGCCACCTCGCGCTCGCGCGCCAGCAGCCGGTCGCGCTGCTCCTCGAACCGCAGCACGTCCTTCTCCAGCTTGTCGATGAACAGCGCGAGTTCATCGCGCGCTGTCTCACCGCGCGCACCGAAGTCGTTGCGGTCGAAGACGTTCCACTGCTTGAGCACCGGCCGCACCACCTCGTCGAGGTGCTGGCGCAGGTCGTAGATCCCGTGCTTGGCCATCAGCACGCCGTTGCGCCGCCAGTTGGGCATGCCCGCGCCCGGCATCTGGAAATTGGTGAGCACCTTGGTGATCGCGGGCATCGCCTGGTCGGGGGCCAGGTCGAGCGCCGCCGCGCACAGGTTGCGGTAGAAGATCATGTGCAGGTTCTCGTCGGTGGCGACGCGGGCCAGCATCTTGTCGGCGATCGGGTCGTCGCAGACCCGACCGGTATTGCGGTGGCTCACCCGGGTGGCCAGCTCCTGGAACGTCACATACGCGACGTTGACCAGGAATCCACCCCAGTTCGCCGGTGCGTGCGCGCCCTGGGTCATGTGGACCATCCGCGCTTCCTCCAGCGCCACCGGGTCGACGCCGCGGGTGACGACGAGGTAGTCGCGGATCACGATGCCGTGGCGGTTCTCCTCGGCGGTCCAGCGGCCCACCCAGGTGCCCCACGCGCCGTCGAGGGAGAAGTTCTCGGCGATCTCGCGGTGGTAGGAGGGCAGGTTGTCCTCGGTGAGCAGATTGGTGATCATCGCCGCCTTGGCGACGTCGGTGAGCCTGGATTGTGATGGCTCCCAATCGCTTCCGCCCATCGCGGCGAAATTGCGGCCTTCCTCCCACGGCACGTAATCGTGCGGATTCCAGTCCTTGGCGATGGAAAGGTGCCGGTTGAGGTTCTGTTCGGCCACTGGTTCGAGGGCCGTGAGGATTTCGAGCTGAGTCAGATCTTCGGTCACGCGTGCCTCCACTGTCGGTATCGAGCAAGCAGATAAGGGCAAAACCTGGCATCTAGCGTGTAATCCACAGTATCGCCTCGGCCGTGGCATCGAGAAATGCGGTGCGACTCTCGCCGGACCCGACGTCCCAGCGCGGTACTGTTCGGTCATGGGTTACCCGGAGGATGTCCTCGCGCCCGACGAGCAGTTGATCCTGCACCGCCACCCACACTGGAAGATGTTGGTGTGGCCCATCGTCACTCTCATCGTCGTGACCGCGATCGCCGGATTCCTCGGCGGCCTGGCCTGGCGCAACACCACCGGTCACGTGCGCACGGTGTTGCTGATCCTGATCGGGCTGGCCTGGCTCGGGCTGGTCGCGTGGCGGGTCGTCGCGCGCGTGATCGCCTGGAAGTCGACGCATTTCATCGTCACGGGTCGGCGGGTGCTGGTGCGCCAGGGCGTGCTCACCCATACCGGCATCGATATCCCGCTCAGCCGGATCTCCAGTGTGCAGTTCCGCCACGGTCTGCTGGACCGGGCGCTCGGCACCGGCACCCTGATCATCGGCTCTGCATGTGGAAGGTGTGGTAGAACCGCGAACAAGCTCGGACCCGCGTTGCTGGCCGGCTGCACCGTGGTGC
>NZ_JBHWZY010000302.1:0-7358 GCF_042727815.1 Nocardia sp. NPDC060220 | reverse complement strand
TGGCTACCCAACGTCGAAATGCCGTGCGCCTCATCGAAATACAAGAACAAGCCGTATCGATCCTGGAGCCGGTGCAACTCGGCGAGCGGTGCGCCGCCGCCGGTGCTGTAGACCCCGTCGGCGACATAGGCCACGTGCGAATGCGTGCGGCACAACTCTTCCAGGGCGGCGATGTCGTTGTGCTCGATCGTGACCAACTCGGTCTCGTCCGCGACCAGTGGCTTCATCGCGTTCAAGCAGAAGTGCGCGTTCTTGTCGAAGACCACCAGCGGCGGGTGCCCGTCGGTGAGCTCACCGGAGGCGAGCAGCGGCAAGGTCGCCCACGCGGCGGCCGCACACGACGACACGGTGACCGCCTGCGCGCCGAAGGTCCGGGAGAGTCGCTGTTCGGCCTCCTCCAGCAGACCGAGCCGGATGCGCATCCGGGAAATAGAAGAATTGATCGTCGCGGTTTCGTCGAGCCCGCGATGGGCGCCCTCGATGATTCGTGGATCGCTGTCCAAACCGAGATAGGAATAGGACGAGAAGTTGACGATCGTTCGACCGTCGCGGGAATGGACAATTCCCTCGCGCATATCATCGGCGATGATGTCGACCAGTCCGTGCGTGGTGCTGTCGTCCCAGAATGTGTTGCTCAGTTGCAACTGCCTGCGGATATTTGCGAATTGGTTTCTGGCCATTCCGTTCATTCCTTTGTTGGCGAGGGTGCGTCAGTTTTCTCGGGCGCCGCGACGACGAGTACGTTCACCGCGGCGAGCAGGGTGATGGCGATGGACCAGGCGAGGAGCCCGGACAGGGTGGGGCCTGCCAGCGAGGCGATGCCCGCGAGGCCCTGCTGCACCAGCGCGCACCACGAGACGGCGATGGCGGCTCCGGTGGCGAGGTGGCTGACAGCGTGCGCGGCGCTGTTGGGGAACAGCGTCGCCTGGCCGAAGGTCGTGGTGACGTACCCGGCGAGGAAGACCGGCAGCGCGATCGCCCGGGGCAGATCGGCGGCCCACACGACGGTGACGAGCACGCAGCCCGCGAGCATGATCGCCGCGCCCTGGCGCATCATGGCGTGCGCTCCCACCTGTCGCACACGCCGGCGGACGTAGGTCGCGCCGCCGAGGTAGGCGGCACCGTAGAAAACGCCGAACAGGCCGAACGCCCACGGTGCGAGCGCGAAACGGTCGGTGAAGATGAACGCGGACTTCTGCTGGATCATCACGATGACGGCGAATCCGATGCCGCCCGCCACCGCGCTGACGACGAAGATCCGGTCGGTGAAAAGGCGTCTGGCTGTGCCTTTGTCTTTCGGCCCGGTTTCGCGTCGGGGCAGTGAGATGCGCAGGGCGAAGGCGACCGGCACCGCGGCGAGCACGGCGAGCACGACGAATCCGTACCGCCACCCGACCGTCGAGGTGACGATGCCGCCGATCACCTGCCCGCCGCCGAGCGCGACGACGAACGCCATCGACAGCAGCGCGAGTTGGCGCGCGAGCTCCGCGCCGGTGAACAGATCCTTGATCATCATCCGGCCGACGACCGCGATCCCGCCCGCCCCGATCGCCTGGACCACGCGCAGCCCGAGCAACTCCGGGGCGTTGGTGATCAGCGCGAGGCCCGCGCTGGCGAGGACGAAGCACAGCCCGGCCGCGACGAAGGCGGGAACCCGGCCGAACCGTTCCGCCGCCCTTCCCCACGCGACGACCGGGAGCGCGGCGAACACCACGAACACGGCCACCGACAGCTGCAGGACGCTGTCGCCGGCGCCGATGTCGGCGCCCAGCGCAGGCATGCTCGGCAGGTAGATGGTGGTCGCCATTTGGGCGACCGCGACCGCGACACATGCCGTTGTGACAACTGCTCGGCGTGTTGCCGCGGAAGCCGGAATTTCGCCGGTTTCCGCTTGCACAGACAATGCACTCCCCTATGGCCGAGCGAATCACGCAGGATGCTGGATCCGAGTTATAGGTATACGGCCAGGCGAAGCGGTCGAACACCGTTGCGATCGCGTTGATTTCAGTAGGAAAGGTAAATAATCGATGGCGGATTGGTGACCGCGCGGTGGGCCGCACGGGGGATGCGAAGAAATTGCCTGAGCACCGCCGGCCGGGCGAAGTCGGTGTCCACCACATGGGGCGCAGCCGGCGTTCGTCGCGTATGGCAGGGTGGAACTCGTGAACCGATTGGCCGGTGCGACCTCGCCCTATCTGCGTCAACACGCCGACAACCCCGTCCACTGGCGGGAGTGGGATGCCGACGCGCTAGCCGAGGCCGCCGTGCGCAATGTGCCGATCCTGCTGTCGATCGGATACGCGAGCTGCCACTGGTGCCATGTGATGGCCCACGAGTCCTTCGCCGACCTCGCCACGGCCGAGCAGATGAACGCCGACTTCGTCTGCGTGAAGGTGGATCGGGAGGAGCGTCCCGATCTGGACGCGGTGTACATGAACGCCACCGTGGCCATGACCGGGCAGGGCGGCTGGCCCATGACGTGCTTCCTCACGCCCGACGGCGCGCCGTTCTACTGCGGTACCTACTACCCGAAGCAGCCGCGCGGCGGCATGCCGTCGTTCACGCAGTTGCTCAGCGCGGTGACCGAGACCTGGCGCAACCGGCGCGACGATGTGGACAAGGCCGCGCGGCAGGTGACCGATGCGCTCCAGGCGCAGGCATCGGGTCTGCCCGACGCCGAATTCGCGATTGCCCCTGATCTTCTCGACAAGGCCGTGCCCGCGATCGTCGCCGACGAGGACTCGACGCACGGCGGATTCGGTGGGGCGCCGAAGTTTCCACCGTCGGCGCTGCTGGAAGGGCTGCTGCGGCACTGGGAGCGGACCGGCGACCAGTCGGTGTTCGACGTGGTCGAGCGCACGGCCGAGGCGATGGCGCGTGGCGGAATCTACGACCAGTTGCGCGGCGGGTTCGCGCGCTACTCGGTCGACGCCGGGTGGCTCGTGCCGCACTTCGAGAAGATGCTCTACGACAACGCCCTCCTGCTGCGCGCCTACGCCCATCTCGCGCGTCGCGCGCCCGTGACCCCGCTGGAGTCGTTGCCGCACAGGGTGACCCGGGAGACGGTCGAATTCCTGCTCGGTGATCTCGGGACGGCGCAGGGCGGTTTCGCCTCCGCTCTCGACGCCGATACCCACCTCGAACCGGAGGGGCCCGGCGTCGAAGGCGCGACCTATGTGTGGACGCCGGCCGAGCTGATCGGCGAACTCGGCCCGCTCGACGGCATGTGGGCCGCCGACGCTTTCGGCGTCGGCACCGCCGGTAATTTCGAACAGGGCACCTCGGTGCTCACCCGCCACAGCGATCCCGTCGACGCCGAGCAGTCGTCCCGTTTCGATCGACTGCGCGCTCAGTTGTTCGAGGCCCGCACCCGGCGCCCACAGCCCGCCCGCGACGACAAAGTGGTCACCGCCTGGAACGGCATGACCATCACCGCGCTCGCGGAAGCCGGTGCGGCACTGGAAGAACCGTCGTGGATCGCCGCCGCCGTGCGCTGCGCCCGCTACCTGCTCGACGTCCACCTCGTCGACGGCCGACTGCGCCGCGCCTCCCTCGACGGCGTCGCGGGCACCCCGCCCGGCGTCCTCGAGGACTACGCCTGGTTCGTCACCGGCCTGCTCGCCCTCTACCAGGCCACCGGCGAATCCGACTGGCTCGCCGCCGCACAGCTGTTGCTGGACAACACGATCGACCACTTCGCCGATCCCGAACGCCCCGGCAGCTGGTTCGACACCGCCGACGACGCCGAAACCCTGGTCGCCCGTCCCCGCGACCCCGTCGACGGCGCCACCCCGTCCGGCGCCTCCGCGTTGGCCGAGGCCCTCCTCACCGCCTCGGCGGTCGCCGATACCGACCGTGCCATCCGCTATCGCGAACTCGCCGACCAGACCCTCGCCCTCGGCGCGATCCTGCTGGCTCGCGCACCCCGCACCGCGGGCAACTGGCTCTCCGTCGCCGAAGCGGCGGTCCGCGGCCCGTACCAGGTAGCCATCGCGGCCACCGAGAAGTCCGCCACGGCAATGGAACTCCTGGCCGCCGCCCGTGCCAGCGCCCCTGGCGGCTCGATCATCCTCGCGGCCCCGCCGAACACCGCCCCGCTCCTCACCGACCGCCCCCTCGTCAACGGCGCCCCCGCCGCCTATGTCTGCCGTGGCTCGGTCTGTGACCTCCCGGTCACCGATCCCGCCGCCCTGACGGCCTCGCTTCGGCGGTAACGGACCTGGTTCTCACTTTCTCGGTGAGATGTCTGTCCAGGTCCGGGTTCGGCCGGGGATTCCGCGCAGCCGTAAGTCCTTGTAGCGCTTCCATTTGGCTCGTTCGGCCGGGGTCGCGGCCTGCCAGATCGCATCGCTCACCAACACCCGCCGCGGTGCTTCCTTCGCCACCGTCGTGAGGCGGGCCGCTTCGTTGACCGCGTCGCCGATGACGGTGAATTCGAGGCGGGTGTCGGCGCCCACGTCGCCGGCGAAGACCTGGCCGCGGGCGACGCCGATGCCGACGTCGAGCTCGCCGGTGTCGACTACTTCGTCGCGGATGCGGCGGGCGGCGCGCAGGGCGGGGGTGGCGTTGTCCTGGAGTGCGGAAGGCGCGCCGAAGATGCACAGCGCGGCGTCGCCGGCGAACTTGTTCACCAGGCCGCCGTTGTCCTCGGTGGCCGCTACGACGGTGGCGAGCAGCCGGTTGAGTTTGTGGACGAAATCCTCGGGGGCCATTTCGGCGGAGAGCTGCACCGAGCCGGTGACGTCGACGAACAACGCCGAGACGATGCGCACATCGCCGGTGAGGTCGGAGCTGCCCGACAGGGCGCGTTCGGCCACCGTGGAGCCGACGTGCCTACCGAAGACGTCCTCGGTGTGCATCTGGTCGCGCAGGGTGGCGGCGAGTTCGTTGACGGAGTGTTCGAGGCGGCCGATCTCACTCGCGCTGCCGACGGGCACCCGCACATCGAGTTCGCCGCGGGTGATCCGGTCCAGCGCCCGGTACATCGTGCGCATCGGTGTGGCCACCGAGCGCGCGAGCAGCGCGGTGGCGAGGGCGCCCACGCCGAGCGCGACGATCGAGAACAGCCACGCCGCGCGCACCCGGTCCGATGCCGGGGTGGTCGTGTCGCTGAGGACGACGATGATGATCAGCGCCGGCAGCGCGCTGGACACCGCCCAGGTGACGAGCACCCGCACCAGTACGGTCGAGCTGGGATGGACGGTCGGCCCGAGCACCGCGGCGATGATCGGCACGGCCGGGCGGATCAGGCGGTCGAGGATCAGGTAGATCGCGCCCGCGGCCTCCAGCCCGCCGAGGGCGAATCCGGCCAGCAGCACGGTGATGTTGTGATAGTCGGTGTACCGGTCGACGAGCCACACGGTCAACGCGACGCCCGGTGTCCACAGGATGATCGCGCGCAGGGTGATCGCGGCGGGCAGCCGGATCAGGACCCGCGCTTCCTCCGGCGTCGGTTTGCGGTTGTCGTCGAGCCAGCGCATATATCGGCGCCGGTCGTAGAGCGCGATGCCGATCCCGAGGGTGAAGGCGAGCACCGGGTAGATCAGGATCAGGACGGCCGCGTCACTCCAGTCGTCGCCGATCCGGGTGAACACGCCACCCGCCCAGCTGACCAGGAAGATGGCCGCCACCCCGACCATATTGGCGGTGATGACCACCAGCGCGAGTCCCCAGTAGGACCGCAGCGCCCACCGGACCAGCCGGTTCACCGCGCACGCCCGAGCCCGGCGCCCGAGGACGCCCGGGCATCACGAGCTGCGCTGACGGGTGACACAACTACCGAGCATAGAAGGCGCGCAGGCCGCGGCCGCGCGCACGCGCCGTTCAGCCGAGCACGACCAGCCAGATCGCGATGTAGTGACACAGCGCCGCGACCACCGTCGCGGCGTGGAAGAACTCGTGGTGCCCGAAGTCGGGCCAGGGGTTGGGCCACTTGGTCGCGTAGAGAACAGCCCCCACGCTGTAGATCACGCCACCGACCGCGAGCAGCACCAGCGGCGCTACTCCGACGTTGTGCAGCAGCTCGGGGGCCACCGGCACGATCGCCCACCCGAGCAACAGGTACAGCGGCACCCCCACCCACGCGGGCGCGGTAGGCCACAGCAACTTCAACGCGATCCCGGCGACGGCCCCCGCCCACACCACGGCCAGCAGGATCTGCCCGGTCCGCCCGGGCAATCCGAGCAGCGCGAACGGCGTGTAACTGCCCGCGATGAACAGGAAGATCATCGAATGGTCGGCCCGCTTCATCCGCACCCGTGTCCGCACGCTCGCCCAGGTGACCCGGTGATACACCGCGCTCACCCCGAACAGCGCGCACACCGAGATCCCGTAGAGCAGCGTCGACCAACCCGCGGTCAACGACGTGAGGAACCCGAACACCACGAGCACCGTCACCGCGACAGCGGCGACGCCGACCGCCCACGTATGGATCCAGCCACGAAAACGGGGCTTGATCACCGTGGCGATCTCAGTCAGGACATCGTCCACGTAACCTCCCGAGCCGGAACCTACGGTACCGTAGGTTGTGCCCCAACCGTACGTCAACCGCCCATCTCGACACCACAAACGTGCCCCTGGCCACACAAAACCCGACCGGCTGATGTCGGGAGGACATGGGTAACTTCCCGACCACCCTGAAACCCGGCCTTGCCCGTGCCGCCGGCCGGGCACGAATCTCGCCCCCTACTCACGACCGGCAAAATACTCGGGGAGGCGGGCAAGCGTAGGGTGCGGGCGTGGAGTTTCTTGGTCGGGTGCGTGGATTGCCGTACCGCATCTACGAAGCCAGGCTGTCGCAGCAGCTGGCAGACAAGCAGCACCCTCGCCACGTCGCCGTCATGTGCGACGGCAATCGACGCTGGGCGCGTGAGAACGGGTTCACCGATGTGAGCCACGGCCATCGCGTCGGCGCGCTGAAGATCGCCGAGCTCGTCGGCTGGTGTTCCGACCAGGGCATCGAGATGGTCACCGTCTACCTGCTCTCCACCGAGAATCTGCGCCGCGACCCCGAAGAGCTCGAGACCCTGTTCGAGGTCATCACCGATGTCGTCGAGGAACTGTCCGCCCCGGAGCAGAACTGGAGCGTGCGGATCGTCGGGTCGCTCGAGGGTTTCCCCGAGTTGATCGCCAAGCGGCTGCGGGTGGCCGCCGAGCGAACGAGCGGGCGCGACGGCGTGCACGTGAATGTCGCGGTGGGTTACGGCGGCCGCCAGGAGATCACCGACGCGGTGCGCTCGCTGGTGCGCCAGGAGATCGCCTCGGGCGAGTCGGGTGAGGATCTGGTGCAGTCGATTACGGTCGACGCGATCGGCCAGCATCTCTACACCTCCGGTCAGCCCGACCCGGACCTGGTGATC
>NZ_JBHWZY010000301.1:0-7365 GCF_042727815.1 Nocardia sp. NPDC060220 | reverse complement strand
GTCGAGCGCACCCTTGAACACGCCGGGGAAGGCGAGCACATTGTTGATCTGGTTCGGGAAGTCGCTGCGGCCCGTCGCCACGATCGCCACGTACTTGGCGGCCACGTCGGGGTGGATCTCCGGGTCCGGGTTGGACATGGCGAACACGATCGCCTCGGGCGCCATCGAGGCGATGAGCTCCTCGGGGATCGTGCCCGCGGACAAACCGAGGAACACATCGGCGCCGGCGAGCGCCTCGGCCGGACCACCGGTCAGGCCACGCGGGTTGGAGCGGGCGGCCAGGTCGGCCTTCACACCGTTGAGGCCGTCGCGACCGGCACTGACGATGCCCTTCGAGTCGAGCACGACCACATCGGGAACGCCGGCGGCGATCAGGATGTTCGCGCACGCCACACCGGCCGCGCCGGCGCCGGAGACGACAACCTTCAGCCCGGACATGTCACGGCCCTGCACCGCGGCCGCGCCCTTGAGGGCGGCCAGCACCACGATGGCGGTGCCGTGCTGGTCGTCGTGCATGACCGGGCAGTCCAGCGCCTCGATGACGCGGCGCTCGATCTCGAAGCAGCGCGGGGCGGAGATGTCTTCCAGGTTCACCGCGCCGAAGCTCGGACGCAGGTGGATCAGCGTCTGGACGATCTCGTCGGGATCGGTGGTGTCGAGCACCAGCGGGATCGAGTTCAGGCCGGCGAACTTCTTGAACAGCGCGGCCTTGCCCTCCATCACGGGCAGCGAGGCGCGCGGGCCGATGTCGCCGAGGCCGAGCACCGCGGTGCCGTCGCTGACCACGACCACGAGCCGGTCGGTCCAGGTGTAGGTCTTGGTGAGCGCGGCGTCCTCGGCGATCGCCCGGCTGACCTGGGCGACACCGGGGGTGTAGGCGATGGACAGGTCGCGCTGGGTCTCGAGGGGGGCGCTGAGCTCGACAGACAGCTTTCCACCGAGGTGACCCGCGAAGATCTCCTCCTGGGTGATCGCAGCGAGGCTCGCTGCGTCATCGGCCTTGGGCGCCGCGGTGGCATTCGGTGCGTCAGTCACAGGTGACACGATTTCACTCCTGCTCGAGTCGGGCTCAACCGGGGGACGGTTACCGCCGGGTATATCGGAACTACGAATTTCTGGGACGCCGGATCGCTACGACACTGATGCGCTACGACGCTCATCGGGTGCGCGTCCGCACGCGTTTCACGGTGGCAACCGGTACACGTGGCGCGGCACTGATCCGCCGAGCGGAACCGGACGGGTGTGTCCGGGCGAGCAAAACGGGTCGACCAACGCTGCGACGGTGCGTCGCACGGCGGAAGGTCACCGATGTTTCCCCGAACCCGGCGGTGGCAAGGGAAGGGAATCCGCAACATTCTGCCAGCACGATGCGTCGATTGCCAAACCGCGTCATGTGTCGAGCGTAGCCGTGTCGAATTGCCGTGGCGTAAGCGAAAACTCGCAGCGCAGCGGGAACATCCGGTGAACTTTCACACCGTGGCGGGGGTGGCCGCGGTGAGCTCGCCACCGAGTGGCTCCGGCCATTCCTCCCGGCGCACCCACACGTCGTCGAGCCCGCCGCAGCGCAGCCGGACCAGCCAGTCCGAGTGCGCGGCGGGGTGGTCGATGCGACGGTGGATACCGCGGCTCTCGGTGCGCACGAGCGCGCTGTAGCCCGCCCACCGGGCGACGGCGAGCAGCGCAGCCGCCTGGCGAGCCCGCAGCTGCCCCACCCCGAGGCCACCCAGGTCGAACTGGGCGCCGGGCCACATCGCGTCCAGCTCGGCGATGCTGTCGCCGAGGCTGCCCGCGCTGCGCCGGTAACTGCGGCGCAGCGGCAGCGTGTGCTCCTGCACCAGGCCGATCACCGACCGCGGGTCGATGTGGGCGTGCGGCCCGAGGCCCGCGCCCGGCACCGGACTCGCACTGCTCGCCCTTTCGTTGGCGACCGCGAACGCGGCGGCGCCCTGCCCCGCCCAGGTGCCCGAGGCCAGCGCCCAGGCCCCGTTGAGGCCGCCGCGGGCGCCGGCCGCTCCGGTGACGATCTGCCGGCCGGTCACATCGCCGGCACCGAACAGGCCGCGGATCGTCGTCGAGCAATCGGTATCGGCGAGGGCCAGCCCGCCCGCGCCACGGATCGTTCCCGCCAGTACCGCCCGCACGGGCACCCGACCCGCGGCGTCGACCGCGCCGTGCCTGCTCAGCCAGTGCCGGACGGTGTCGGGCACCTCGCTCAGCGCCGCGAAGACCCGCCGGCCGTCCGCGATGGCGGTGAGCGCCGCCGGGTATCGGTCGGGCAGTTCGGCGCCCGCTTCGTCGTAGAGGGCAGCGAAATGCACCGACAGCCCGGGCGCGACCGCCGGATGCGGATGGACTCGCGACAGCACCGGCGCCAGTCCGTAGGCACTGGAGAATTCCATCCCGCACAGTTCGGCGCCTGCCTCGGCCGCCATCAGCAGGCCCTCGCCGGTACTCACCTCGGTGCCCGCACCGCCGGACAGGAACGCGCAACCACCGGTGGCGACCACGACCGCGCCTGCCCGGATGACCCACGGCCGAAACTTGTTGTGGCGCTGGACCCCCGCCGCACCGACCACGGTGCCCGCCGGGTCGACCAGCAATTGCAGCGCCGGATGATGATCGAGGATGCGCACGCCCGCCTCCAGCGCGCCGCGCCGGAGCCGGCGCAGGTAGCTCGCGCCGTCGAAGTGCGCGTGGGCCGGGTCGCCGCTCGGATCGGGCACGCGATGGCGGGTGCCCGACCAGGTCTGCAATCGCCGGTGGGTCTCGTCGACCACGCGGTGCAGCCAGGCCCGATCCCCGAGCCCGCCGCCGGAGACGAACATCTCCTCGACCGCCTCCGCGCGGCCCGGACCGGGCGGAATATCCCAGAGCACGGTCGTGCCGTACACGGTGGGACCGCTGGAACCGCAGCGACTCTTGTCGACCAGCACCACCCGCGCGCCCGTCGCCGCGGCCGAGACAGCAGCCCAGAGCCCGGCGGGTCCACCGCCGAGGATCAAGACATCCGTTTCGATGCTGGTCACAAAGAGAAATATTCGGGCACAGTTCACCCGTCCGCAACCATTACGCGGCCGTCAACCCCACCATTGTGTCCAAAGCAATACACCGGCCGTGACCAAGACCGCCGCGGACCCGAACAGCGTGGCCACACCGCGACGCCGATCGGCGAAGACCTGCGCGACGACCACCACGACCGCGGCCACGAAATGCCACGCCAGCGATTCCGCGCCCGGCCCGGGAAAGTCGCGGCGCGAGCCGATCACCGCCGCGCCGACGACCACGCACAAGAGCACGAGTACCCCACCCGCGACAACGCCGCTGACCGCACGCAACAGCGTCACGGGGCGATCACCGGCGTCCCGCTCGCCTTGTCGATGAGTGCTTCGTACTGATCGGGATCGGTGCCACACGCGCCGATCTCGATGGTCTTGTTGCTGCCGTGATAGTCCGACGAGCCGGTGCGCACCAGGCCCAGTTCTCGCGAAAGACCGGTCAGCACAAGACGATCGGCTTCGCTGTGATCAGGGTGGTCGATCTCGAGCCCACCGAGGCCGAGCCCGGCCAGCTCCCTGATGTCGTCGAGCGCCAGCAGCCTGCCCCGCTTCCGTGCGCGAGCATGGGCGATCACGCTGACTCCGCCCGCGGCCGCGATCAGCCGCACGGCCCTCGGCAGCGGGGTGTCTGCCTTCTCGGCGTAGTACGGCCCGTGCGGCGCGAGCAGATCGACGAACGCGGCATTCACGCTCTCGACCACGCCCGCCGCGACCAGTGCCTGCGCCAGATGCGGCCTGCCCACCGCCGGACCCGCGGTCGCCATCACATCGACGGGATCGATCGGTAGTCCGTCGGCTGCCATCTTCTCGGCCATCGCCCGCACTCTGGCCACCCGCTCGCCGCGCAACCGCTCGCGCTCCTCGGCGAAACCGCGGTCGGTGGGGTCGAACAGATACGCCAGCAGGTGCACCGGCACGGGGTAGCCGTCCTCCCCCATGCCCGTGCACGACATCTCCATGCCACGCACCAGGGTGAGTCCCGAGGGGCGGGCAGCCTCGGCCTCGGCCCAGCCACCGGTGGTGTCGTGGTCGGTGATCGCGACGACGTCGAGGCCGGCCGCCGCGGCATGCCGCACCAGTTCGGCGGGGGTGTCGGTGCCGTCGGAGGCGGTGGAATGGGTATGCAGGTCGATGCGCACACCTCAGTCTTACAGTGCGGTGTCGGGTCCCGCGCGTTCCCGGGTGCGCGAGGACGGTGCCCGTAGGATCCACTCGGTGCCCTCATTTCCGCCGATGCCGTCGTTCCACGGGCCCCATCGCGCGACGAAAACTCCGCGACCGCGGGTCCCCGTACCGACGGCACGAGCGATCGTCGACTGCGGGGTCTACGTCGACGGCGAGCGGCAGCCGGGACATTTCACACCGCAGCAGGCGCTGACCGCGGCGGAGAAGACCGATGCGGGATTCGTCTGGATCGGCCTGCACGACCCGGACGAGCGGCAGATGAACGACATCGCCTCGATCTTCGACCTGCACCCACTGGCGGTGGAGGACGCGGTGCAGGGCAGGCAACGCCCCAAGCTCGAGCGCTACGGCGACACCCTGTTCCTGGTGATGAGCACGGTCTGTTACGTCGAACACGACATCGACTCGACCAGCGAGATCGTGGAGACCGGCGACATCATGGTCTTCACCGGGCCGCGCTTCGCCGTCACGGTGCGCCACGGCGAGCACACCCACCTGTCCACTGTGCGCCACGAGCTCGAAAAGCAGCCCGAGCAGCTGAAATACGGGCCGACCGCGGTATTGCACGCCGTCGCCGACCACATCGTCGACACCTACGTCGATGTCACCGAGTCCGTCGGCGTCGACATCGACGAAATGGAAGAGGCGGTGTTCACGCCCGCCTCCAAGATCGGCATCGGCTCGATCTACCAGCTCAAACGCGAAGTGGTGGAATTGCGAAGGGCGGTCGCGCCGCTGGCGGTTCCGCTGGAGCGGCTGGTGAACAACACCGACTTACCGGTGCCGACCGAGATCCGGCGCTATCTGCGCGACGTGGCCGATCACCAGGCCAGCGTCTCCGATCACATCAGCTACTTCGACGAGGCGCTCAGCGGGTTGGTCAATGCCGCGCTGGCCAAGATCAGCGTTCAGCAGAACACCGACATGCGCAAGATCTCGGCCTATGCCGCGATGGCGGCGGTACCCACGATGATCGCGGGCGTTTACGGCATGAACTTCGACCACATGTGGGAGTTGCACCAGGTGTGGGGCTATCCCGTGGTGCTGATCGTGATGGCGGTGCTGTGCGCGGTGCTGTTCCGCAGCTTCCGCCGCAACGGGTGGCTCTAGAGATTCACCGCACCGCGCTCGGGATCACGCACGTCGATCCCGGCTTCGGCCCAGGCGTCGCGCAATGCCTGGGCGCCACGCACGCGCACCCAGGCGGCCTCGGTCGCGGTCACCGGGGTGACGCTGAGGTAGCGCACCGGGTCGGCCGGGTCCGGCAGCGCGATCGCGGGAATATCGCTCTCGCCGAGCACGACCGCGGTGAACTTCGCGTTGCGCCACAGCGGTTCTCCGAGATCGAGTAGCGCGTCGGCCTGCAGCACAACGCCTTCCACCGCGGGCGAGGCGACCAGCACACCGAGGGATTTGGCCACCCCGACCTGCG
The DNA here is from genome assembly GCF_042727815.1 of Nocardia sp. NPDC060220. Taxonomy (NCBI): domain Bacteria; kingdom Bacillati; phylum Actinomycetota; class Actinomycetes; order Mycobacteriales; family Nocardiaceae; genus Nocardia; species Nocardia sp. NPDC060220. The sequence continues at coordinate 1,692 of NZ_JBHWZY010000301.1, read as the reverse complement.
GGTCGGCGCTCATCAGCAGCGTCAGGACCAGTTCCGCGCGCGGTCCGCGCACCGGGTCGGCCAGCAGATCGGTCGGATCGCCCATCGGATGACGGGAACCGCCCAGCGTCGCGTAGTGCACCGCGCCGTCGCCCGGAATACGCAGGATCTCGACGGGTTCCAGCCCGAGGAAGGTCAGCGACGCCGAATCGACCTGTGCGCGTTCGACATCGAAGTGGTCCAGCACCGCGGCGCGAACCGTGTTCTCCACATCCATCGCGCTACAGAGCCAATCGGGCGAGCATGTCGCGGGCTTGTTCGGCGGACTTCGGATCGCACAGCACGTCGTAACGGCCCGCGACCAGCTGCATGGTCGAGGCGAAGTCGCGCTGACCCTTGGTGGCCGCGTACGGGATCGACGTGGTGATGACGCCGAAGACGATGCCGCCGAGCAGACCCACGACGAGCGGGCCGAGCGCACCGCCGGTGGTGGTGAACAGGCTCAGCAACAGACCGAGGAACAGGCCGAGCCAGGCACCCGACACCACGCCGCCGCCGATGACCTTGCCCCACGTGAGCCGGTACAGCACCCGCTCCACCTGCATCAGATCGACACCGACGATGGTCACGTCCTGCACCGGGAACTGCCCGTCGGCCAGGTAGTCGACCGCACGCTGCGCCTCGGCGTAGGTCGGATACGAGCCGACCGGCCAGCCCGACGGCGGCGTCGGCAGCGCCTGCCGCCCGCGATTCGAGTTGCCCAAGGGATTCGTCATAGTCCTATTCTGCTATTCGTCGACCGACTGTGCCGCAGTGAAACGCGCCATTCCACCCCCGCGGGATCAAGCGCCGGTTCTCGTCATCCCCGCGGCGCGCCCCTTGTCGGCGACAACCTGTGCCATCTTGGCGCTCGCTTCGTCGATCATCTCATCCCCCAACATGACAGCGCCACGCGCGCCACCGGCCTCGGAGGTGTGGAAGGCGTAGGTCTCCAAGATCAACTCGGCGCGGTCGTAGTCGGCCTGACGTGGACTGAAGATCTCGTTGGCCGCGTCCACCTGGCCGGGATGCAGTACCCACTTGCCGTCGAAACCCAGCGCGGCCGTGCGAGCAGCGGCCCGGCGGAAGCCGTCGACATCGCGAATCTGCAGGTAGGGACCGTCGATCGCCTGCAGCCCGTGCGCGCGGGCGGCGAGCAGGATCGTCATCAGGATGTGGTGGTAGGCGTCGCCGACGTCGTAGCCTTCCGGCTGCTCGCCCACCACCAACGTGCGCATATTGATACTGGCCATGAAATCGGCGGGCCCGAACACCAGCGTCTGCACGCGCGGGCTCGCGGTGGCGATGGCGTCGATATTGCGCAGTCCGAGCGCGTTCTCGATCTGCGGTTCGATGCCGATCCGGCCGACCTCGAGGCCGCTGGCCTTCTCCACCTGGGTGAGCAGCAGATCGAGCGCCTGCACCTGCCCCGCGTCGGTGACCTTGGGCAACAGGATCGCGTCGAGCCAGCTGCCCGCGCCCTCGACCACGCTGATCACATCGGCGAAGGTCCATTCGGTGGACCAGTCGTTGACCCGCACCACCCGCAGCTGCGAACCCCAGCCCGGTTCGTTCAGGGCGGCGACGATATTCGCCCGCGCGGCCGCCTTGGCGCCGGGGGCGACCGCGTCCTCCAGATCGAGGAACACCTCGTCGACCGGCAGCGTCTTCGCC
>NZ_JBHWZY010000300.1:0-7378 GCF_042727815.1 Nocardia sp. NPDC060220 | reverse complement strand
CACCCAGCTGTTCGGGGCGGAATCGGATCCGATTCTGCGGCGGGTCGGAGCAGCGATCGTCGACGCGTTCGCCGGGACGATTCCCCCTCGACCTGAGGCGTGACGAATCCGACCTTCAATGTGGCTGAAACTCGAGCTAGGCTTCAAGCACATTGAAGGTCGGAGGGAGTCGGTAGTTGGAACACGTCTTGTTGTCCGTGCATGTGCTCGCGGGCATCGTCTTCGTCGGCGGCTCAGCGGTCGCCACCAGTCTTTTTCCCCGGTACGCGCCGGTCGCGGGCGCGCCCGATCCGGAATCGGTGCGCAGCAGGCCGGTCGCGGCCGCCATGCACCGGATCACCGGGAACTACGCGAAACTCGCCATCATCGTGCCGGTGATCGGCATCGTGCTGGCCACGATCCAGGGCCGGATGAACGAAATCTGGATCACCACCGCGATGGTGACGACCGCAGTGGCAGGCGGGCTGCTCGCCGTGCAGATCGTTCCGATGCAGCGCGAAGCCCTCGACCAGCCCGACGACGGCAAGCGCCTGCGGGTGCTGTCGATGCTCGCGGGTATCTACAACCTGCTGTGGACGGCCGTGGTCGTTCTCATGATCGTCCGTCCCGGATCCACCGCGTGACCGAACAGGAGCTCCCCATGACCGACCAGGGTGTCACTTTCATCAATGTGATCGAGGTTTCCGCCGACGACATCGAGGGATTCGTCGCGCAGTGGCGCGAACGAGCCGCGCACATGCGCACCGCCCCCGGTTTCCGCGATGTCCGCCTGCACCGTGCCTTGCTGCCCGATTCGCGATTCCAGCTGGTGAACATCGCGCACTGGGACAGCGCCGAGGCCTGCGAGGCCGCCGGACGTAACCCGACGGTCGTCGCCTCGGTCGACCAGGCGCGTCAGGTCGCGCGCGCCAACCCCGCCCTGTACGAGGTGGTCGCCGAGTTCTCCTGAGCGACAAGCATTCACAATGCGCCGGAACCCCGCGACGGCCCTGCCGAGGCGGGTTCCGGCGCGGCCGAATCCTGCGAGCAGTGGATTCTCGACGTCAATGCTTCGCGCCGATGGTGTGGAGAATTTCGTGGATGATCGGGTCGGTGAGCCGGTTGGTGACCGATCGGCCTTCGCGACTCGAGGTGACGCACCCCTCGTGCCGCAGCACGCGTAGCGCCTGGGAGATCGCGTTCTCGTTGCGGCCGACCGCGGCGGCCAGTTCGCCGACGCTGATGCCCGGCGAGCGGTGCAGACACAGCAGGATTTCCAGGCGGCCGGGGTCCGACAGCAGGTCGAAGCGCTGCGCCCATTCCCTGATCTCGACGTCGCCGATCGCGCGACGGCCGAGTTCGACCGGCGACCCGTGCAGTGTGCGTGGCTCTCCCATGGCGGTGCCCAGCTTAATCGCCGAGTGGACAGGACGGCGCCGCCCGCGACTATTATCTGTTCATCTGTTCAGATAAACATGTAGGGATGATGGATGCGCACTCGGCCGCTGTTCGCTGTAGGAGCCGCGCTGGCGGTCGCGCTGACATCGTGCGGAGCGCCCGACAGCGGGTCCACCGACTCGCTCGTGCTCGCCGACGCGTATGAGCTGGGCGGGTACAACCCCGTCGCCGGGTACGGCGCGGCCGGCGAGGCCAAGGTCTACGACGGATTGCTGCGGCTCACCGGCGGCACCGGCCTGCCCGGTTTCGAGCCTGCCCTGGCAACGGCATTGCCGACGCCCGACGCCGACGCGACTGTCTGGACGGCGCCGCTGCGCCCCGGCGTGCGGTTCAGTGACGGGTCGGCGTTCGACGCCGCCGACGTGGTGGCGACCTACCGGGCGATTCTGGATCCGGCGTCGGCCTCGGAGGTGCGGTCGTCGTTTTCGATGATCGACCGGGTCGACGCCGTCGATCCGTTGTCGGTGCGGTTCACCCTGCGTCATCCCTATGCCGCGTTCCCGACCAAGCTGCTGATCGGGATCGTGCCGTCGGAGTCCGTCTCGACACCGGGGCCCGCGACCGAATCACCGCTCAATACCGCCCCGATCGGCACCGGCCCCTATCGGCTCACAACACTGGAGCCGACGAGAGCGGTGTTCGAGGCGAACGAAAGCTATTGGGGTGGTGCGCCTTCGGTCAAGCGGCTGACGGTGCTCTACGTGCCCGACGACAACACCCGCGCGCAGCGGATGGCCGCCGGTGAACTCGACGGAACGTCACTGCCGCCCCTGCTGGCCGCCACCTTCGAACAACGGATGTCGGTGCAGGCCAACACTTCCGCGGATTGGCGCGGTGTGTCGATGCCCGAGCGCGATCCGGTCGCCGGCGACCCGGCCGTCCGGCTGGCACTGAACTACGCGGTGGACCGGCAAGCGATGATCGACAATATCCTCGGCGGCTACGGTCGCCCGGCCTACACGCCTTTCGCCGAGGTCTACGGCGAATCCCACAACCCGGCGGTCGCTTTCGCCTTCGATCGCGCGCGTGCCGAGCAGATCCTCGACGGTGCGCGATGGCGGGCCGGCGCCGACGGCGTGCGGGCGAAAGACGGCGTGCGCGCGCGATTCACCGTGATGTACAACTCCACCGACACGTTGCGCCGTGACCTCGCACTGGCTTTCGCCTCCGATGCGCGGCGGGTGGGTATCGAGGTCGATCTCGAGGCGCTGTCCTGGGATCGGATCGAGCCGCGCATCGCACAGGCCGGGATCCTGCTCGGCGGCGGGAGCGAGCCCTACGATCCCGACACCCAGGCCTACAACACCCTGCACTCGCCGCTGCTCGACCCGAGTGCGGGTAGCCCGTACGACAATGCGAGCAGGCACGCGGATCCCGCGATCGACGCGCGACTCGACACCGCGCGGCGCAGTGTCGATCCCGCGGTGCGCGCCGCCGCGTACCGGGAGGTACAGAGCCGGTACGCCCAGGATCCGAGCCACGTCTTCCTGGTCCATCTCGATCACACCTATGTGGTGAAGGATTCTTCCTGGACGATGTCGGGACCGATTCTCGAGCCGCACGCGCACGGCGTCACCTGGGGACCGTGGTGGTCGCTGCAGACCTGGACCCGCTGATGGGGCGCAGTCGCGTTCGCGGACGCGGCCTCCGAGCCATGGTCGGGTGGCGACTGGCGGCGTTGATTCCGGTGCTCGCCGCGGTGTCGGCCGCGCTCTTCGCCGCGGCGGCGGTGTCGCCGTTCGACCCGCTGGTCGGCTATCTCGGCGCCCGCTACGAGACGACGAGTGCGTCGGATCGGGCGATGCTCACGGATCAGCTCGGGCTGGACGCGTCGTGGTACCAGCTGTACGGACGCTGGATCGGCGACCTGTTCAGCGGCGATCTCGGTGTTTCCCGCGGGTTCGCCCAGCCGGTGAGTACCCTGCTCGCCCAACGGATTCCGTGGACAGTGCTGCTGGTCGTGATCGCGATGAGCGTGGCGATCGCCGTCGCGCTCGGCGCGGGCGTCTGGGCGGGCATGCATCGCGGTGGGGTGATCGATCGGCTGGTCACCACGTCGTGTGTGGTGATGCAGGGGCTACCGCCGTTCGTGGTGTCGCTGGCCTCGATCGGCGTGTTCGCGGTCGGACTCGGCTGGTTGCCGCCTGCCGGGCTCACCGACGCCGGGGCCGAGGCCGGGGTCGGTCAGGTGGCGCGACATCTCGTGCTGCCCGCTGCCGCGTTGGCCGTCTCACAGGTGCCGTGGCTCCTGCTGGCCGTGCGGGAATCGGTGTCGGGCAATCGCGGTGAGGATTTCGTGGTCGGTGCCGCCACGCGCGGCATCGACCCCGCGACGATCACCCGCAGGCACATCCTGCCCGCCTCGCTGGCCCCGTTCGTGACGATCCTCGGCGCGCGACTGCCGGAGGTCGTGGTCGGGGCGGTGCTGGTGGAGGAGATCTTCTCGTGGCCGGGGATCGCGGGCGCGTTCGTACAGTCGGCGAAGGATCTGGACATGGCGCTGCTGGCCGTGCTGACTGTCGGCACGACCTGCGCGGTGATGCTCGGCTCGCTGCTCGCCGATGTCGCGGTGGTGCTGCTCGATCCGAGGGTGCGCGCCGATGGGTGAGCGGTATCGCCTGCGCGCTCGTGCTCGCGACGTCCCGCGCGAAGCTGCCGAGGGGCGGCGCGGTGCAGGCTGGGCGTCGGCGGGCGGTGAGCGGCGGCTTTGTGTCGCGCTGGCGGTGCTGGTCGCGGTGGTGCTGTACGCGGTGATGGTGCCGTGGATCGGTGGGGTCGACGATCGGCTGACCGACTTCGCGAGCGCGCGGCAGGCACCGTCCGGACAGTGGTGGTTCGGGACCGACTCGGCCGGGCGGTCGCTGTTCGTGCGAATCGCGGCGGCATTGCGGACCTCGCTGGTGGTCGCGGCGTGTGCGGCTGCGGTGTCGACGGTGATCGGGGTGCTGGTCGGTGCTGTCTCCGCGCTGGCCGGTGGGTGGGTGGATCGGGTGATCATGCGCTTCGCCGATACCGCGAACGCGCTGCCGCATCTGCTGCTCGGAATCGTGATCGTGGCGCTGTTCCGGGGGAACGCGCTGGCGGTGGTGTTGTCGATCGGACTCACGCACTGGGTGCAGGTGGCGCGGATCGTGCGGGCGGAGAGCTTGAGTCTGCGCGAGCGCGAGTACGTGTCCGCGGCGGTGCTCGCAGGCGCGAGTCGCGCTCACCTGCTGGTCAGGCATCTGCTGCCCGCCGTCGCCCCGCAGGCGTTGATCGCGGTGGTTCTGCTTCTCCCGCACGCGATTTGGCACGAGTCGACCTTGTCGTTCCTCGGGTTCGGACTGCCGCCGCACGAGCCGAGCCTGGGCACACTGCTGGAGGAAGCGCGCACGTCGCTGCTGCTGGGCGGGTGGTGGACGCTGGTCTTCCCCGCTGGATTCCTGGTGCTGACGACGGTGGCGGTCGCTGTCTCGGGATCGTCACTCCGCGGGTTGCTGGCCCCGCCGAAACCTGCACGGATGCCGCGATGAACCGAGCACGGCAGGACCCGCCGATGCCGGGATGCCATAGCCGACGTCGCGCCGCGGCGACCGCCGAGGAGGCCACATGAACAGCGCGAGATCGCACGAGTCAGGTACCTGCCTGTCCATCGACGCGCTGACCGTCCGCATTCCGGTAAGCGGCGGTGGCGTGGTACACGCGGTGACCGAACTGTCTCTCGACATCGCGGCAGGCGCGATCACCGCGCTCGTCGGCGAATCCGGTTGCGGGAAGTCGATTGTCGCGAGTGCCGTGATGGGTGTGCTGCCACGCGAAGCCATCACCACCGGGACCGTTCGCCTGCAACTCGGTAGTGCGGACCCGGCCCCCGAACCGATCGACATCCTCGCCGCCCACCTGCCGTATCGCGGCCGTCACATCGCCCTGGTCCCCCAGTCGCCGAGCACCTACTTCTCCCCCGTACGGACCGTCGGATCTCAACTCGCGGAGGCGATCACCGCGCTCGGCACCGCACACACCCCCGCCGACCTCGTCGAGCGCGCCGAGCTCTCCGTCGCCGCGCTCGACCTGTATCCGCACGAACTCTCGGGCGGCATGGCCCAGCGGGCAGCCGTAGCGGCCGCCTTGGCGGGTGACCCCGAGGTGATCATCGCCGACGAACCCACTTCCGGACTCGATCGCACACGCACCGACCAGATCGGAAAACTGTTGCGTGAGTGCGCCGACGACGGTGCGGCGGTCCTGCTGATCACGCACGATCTCGGGCATCTGATCCGCGCGGGCATCGCCGACACTGTCGCGGTGATGTACGCGTCACGCCTGATGGAGGTCGGCCCCGGGGCGCACGTGCTCGACGATCCGTGGCACGACTACACGCGCGACCTGCTCGCCGCCCTGCCCGAACACGGCCTGCACCCGCTCCCCCATCCCCCGCGAGCGCTGACGAACCTGTCCGAGATCTGCCCTTACGCGGGTGGCCCGACGCACTTGGTTCCCCAGCTGCCGCGCATGATTCGCCGACCGAGGTCCTGATGCTGATCGCCGACTCCATCACCGCGGGCTACAGCTCGGAATCCGTCATCCGCGGGGTCGACCTGCGGATCACTCCGGGCGAGATCGTCGGAATCACCGGCGACTCGGGATCGGGGAAAACCACGCTCGCGCGAACCATGGCCGGGCTACTGACGCCCACCTCCGGCACTGTCACCGTCGACGGGCAGGCGCCCCGCCGGGCTCGCGGCGCCATCGCCATGGTCTTTCAATCCCCCCGTGCCGCAACCAATCCACACTTCACTCTCGCCCGGATCATCGCCGAGCCCGCCCGCATCCGCGGCGCCACGGTCCCCGATCTCACCGCGCTGGCCACCGCTGTCGGTCTCACCCCCGACCTGCTCGACCGCCGCCCCCACGCCCTCAGCGACGGCCAGCTCCAACGCGCCTGCCTGGCCCGCGCCCTCGCCCAGAACCCCCGCTACCTCATCCTCGACGAAGCCACCGCCATGCTCGACGCGGCCACCACCGCCACCATCATCCGCCTGGTCATGACGCGCGCCGACGACAACCTCGGCGTCCTGCTGATCAGCCACGACGAGCCCCTCCTCGCGGCCGCCTGCACCCGCATCGCCACGATGCACGACGGCACCCTCAGCCCGCGGCACGCATCTCCGCAATAACCGCACGATTACCTCAGGCTGCGCACAGGAACCCGTTTTAGCGTGAGCCCCTGTGACATTCACGCAACCGAATCCAGTCAGCGCGTGCCGCAGCCTCAGCGGATGGGCCCGCACCGCACCGACCGTCGCCGAAGTGCTGCGCACCCCCGACATCGCGGTGATCGCCGAACGGGTGCGGACCGCGGGACCGCGCGGGGTGATCGCGCGCGGGCTCGGGCGTAGTTACGGGGATCCGGCGCAGAACGCGGGCGGACTGGTGGTCGACATGACCGCGCTGGACCGCATCCACAGCATCGATCCCGACAGCGGGATCGTCGAGGTCGACGCGGGCATCAGCCTGGACACGCTCATGCGGGCGGCGCTGCCGTTCGGGCTGTGGGTCCCGGTGCTGCCGGGTACCCGGCAGGTGACGGTCGGTGGGGCGATCGGCGCGGATATCCATGGTAAGAACCATCATTCGCAGGGCAGCTTCGGCAATCACGTGGTGTCGATGGATCTGCTGACCGCCGACGGAACGGTACGTACCTTGGCCCCGGAGGGGCCCGACTCGGCACTGTTCTGGGCGACGGTCGGCGGGATGGGGCTCACCGGCATCATCATCGGCGCGCGAGTTCGGTTGAAGCACACCGAGACCGCGTATTTCCTCGTCGACAACGACCGCACACGCGATCTCGACGAGACGATGGAATTGCTGACCGGCGGTTCCGATGACGGGTACGACTACTCGATGGCGGTGCCGGACACCATTTCCACCGGGGCGAAACTCGGGCGGGCCGGATTCAGCC
>NZ_JBHWZY010000299.1:0-7383 GCF_042727815.1 Nocardia sp. NPDC060220 | reverse complement strand
GGGCCCGTCGCATCGCGGCGGGACTCGGCGGCGACATCGGAACGCTCGGCTTCGGAAGATCGGTCACCCCGTCGATCATGCGCTACTTCTTCCCCGGACGTGTGGTCGGTGAGGTCACGGGCCCACGGCGGGCGCGGCGTGGTCGTCCTTGTCCGACGACAACCTCCACCGTGACCACGCGTATTCCCGACGGGGTGAAACCGTCGCACGCGCATGGAACCATGGGCAGCATGTCACTGCCGCGTTCCACCATCCTGGCCGAACCGGCCTGGCGTCCGAGTGCCAAGGCCAAGCTGCTGTGGGCATTGGAGAACACGATCGGCGTGGTGGTGTTGTTCATCGCGCTCGGGGTGTGGGCGGTGCTCGACGGGGACCGTCGCGGCTGGCAGGTGCTCGCCGGGCTGATGCTCGTGGTGCTCGCGGTGCTCGCCGTCGTGGTGATCCCGGTGTGGCGCTACGCGGTGCATCGGTGGGAGGTGACCGATGAGGCCGTGTACACGCGGGTGGGGTGGCTGGATCAGGAGTCACGGGTCGCGCCGATCTCGCGGGTACAGACCGTGGACACCGAGCGTGGGCCGCTGGAACGGATCCTGGGGCTGGCGACGGTCACCGTGACCACCGCGTCGTCGGCCGGGGCGGTGAAGATCAGTGCGCTCGACCTGCCGGTGGCCGAGGAGACGGTGCTGCGGCTGACCGCGATCGCCGCGCAGCACCGCGGGGACGCGACGTGATCCAGCCCGTCGAATGGCAGCGCCTCGACCCGCGCATGCTGCTGGTGTATCCGGTCAACGAGATCATGAAATACATTCCGGTGCTGCTCGGTTCGATCATCGTCGGCACGACCAGCGGCAATCCGCTGTGGAGTCTCATCCCGGTGGTGCTGGTCGCGGCGTTCGGTATCGCGCGCTGGTTCACCACGTCGTATCGGATCGACGCCGATCACGTGCAACTGCGCAGTGGAATCGTGGCGCGCCGGACCTTGTCGGTGCCGAGGCCGCGCATCCGGTCGGTGGATGTGGAAGCCGATCTGCTGCACCGGGTGCTGGGGCTGGCGGTGCTGGCGATCGGCACCGGGAAGCAGACCGACAAGGGCGAGGAGTTCAAGCTCGACGCGCTCGATACGAGTCAGATCCCGGCGCTGCGGGCCGAATTGCTCTCGCACACCGGGCAACACGCGCCCGCCCACGTGGATGTGGCCGGTGCACCGCATGTTTCGCGCCCTGACGCGCTCGCCGAGTCCGGGGTGGAGATCGGGCACTGGCGGGCGGCGTGGGTGCGCTACGCGCCGCTGTCGCTGACCGGACTGGCTGTCGTCGCGCCGATCGCGGGGCTCGGCGCGCAATACGGGGTGATCGACGTGCTGTCGGAAAGCGCTGTCGTGCAGCACCTCGACGACGACACCGCGGCGATCGTCACGATCACCATCGCGGGGTTGACCGTGCTGACGTTGGCGCTGGTGAGCCTCGCCGCGTGCGGCCAGTACCTCGCCACCTGGTTCGGCCTGCGCGTGCTCGACAACGGCACCACCCTGCACCTGCGCCACGGACTGTTCACCACCCGCCAGATCACCCTCGACCTCGCCCGCTTCCGTGGCGCCACCCTCAACGAACCGCTCCTGCTGCGCGCCGCCCGCGCCGCCCAGCTGGAAATGATCATGACCGGCGAGAACCCCCGCCAGAAGATCCTTCCCCAGGCGCCCCGCGTCGCCGTCGAACGCACCCTCGACGAACTACTCCGCAGCCGTCGCGCCTCGCAGGCGAAAGTATCGGCCGATTCGGCCGCGCCACAACCGATCACCGGTTCCGCCCTGGGCACCGTCGACCTGCGCAGACACGGACCCGCCGCCCGCCGTCGCCGCTACACCCGCGCCGCGTGGCCCGTCGGGATCGTTGTCGTCGCCATGCTCGCCGTCGTGCTCACGGGTGGCCATCTGGCACCGTGGGCCTGGACCTTCCCGGTGGTCTTCGCCGTCGTCATGGCCCTGCTCGCCGAGGACCGCTATCGCGGCCTCGGCCACCGCGTGCTCCCCGGCACCACCGGCCCGACCTGGCTGATCACCCGCCGCGGCAGCCTCGACCGCAATCGGGACTGCCTCGAAGCTCCCGGCATCATCGGGTGGACTGTGCGGCAGACCTTCTGGCAGCGCCGCGCCGGACTCGCCACCGTCGTCGCGGCCACCGCCGCGGGCAAGAAGGCCTATCCGGTGGTCGACATCCCGATCGCTGCGGCCGCGGCGCTGATCGAAGAAGTGACCCCGGGCGGACTCGGCACACGCTGAAAGGTCCGGCAAGACCCGCCGAGCCCGATAGCGACGCGGGCGACAGCGACGCGGCGTAGCGTTCGATTCGATCGCCGTGCCGCTGACGCTAGGGGTGATTCGTGCATTTCACCGAGGTTATCGAGAACGCGGGCAAAGTGCTGGACGCCGCGGGCGTCGCGGCTATCGTCATCGGCGCGTTCGTCGGCACGGTCCGCTTCCTGCGACAGCTGGCCGGGCACGAGGAGTTCGAGCTCGCCTACGGCACCTATCGGCGCGGGCTGGGCCGCGCGATCCTGCTCGGACTTGAATTCCTGGTGGCGGCCGACATCATCCGCACGGTGGCCATCGCGCCGACGTTCACCAGTGTGGGCGTGCTGGCCTTGATCGTGCTGGTGCGGACGTTCCTGAGCTACTCGCTCGAACTCGAGCTGACCGGGCGGTGGCCGTGGCAGAAGACGAAAGCTACCGGCTGACGTTCGACCGGTAGTACAGGTACCCCGCGGGCGCGAGCACACCGCAGGCGAACAGCAACAGGGTGCGGCCGTCGCTGCCGAGCATGATGTCACCGCCGGGGCCACGCGAGGCGCAGACCAGGAACCCGAACACCCACACCACGATCGGGGCGAAGGTGAAGCCGATCCGGTCGGTCACCGATTCCATGCCGTAGACCAGCGCGATGTTGATGGGTGCGGCGAACAGCGCCACCACCGGAAACGCCAGCGAGCCGATATACAGGGGCAGGAACAGCACTTCGACGGCCAGGGTGATCAGCGCGTCGACCAGCAGCAGCACGACGATGAGTCCCGAGATCAGCGGATCCGCCACGCCGGAGATGCGTGCGGACCGCAGCACGGCGGTGGGCTGATCGCGATCGGTCACCATGCGCGTGAGTCTATTCGGCCGATGCGGTCTGCTGTGCCGCCCGCGCCCGGGAGAACCGCCAGCCGATCAGCAGCGCGGGCCCGATCACCAGCAGGCTCGCCACCGTCCAGGTCCCGACCGGGCGGTCGATCGCCATCAGGACCAGCACCGTGCACAGGAAGGCCAGCGTGGCCCAGCCGGTGTACGGCGCGCCCATCATCCGGAACGCGGGCCGCTCGAGCTGCCCCCGCTTCCACAGGTGCCACATCCGCAGCTGACAGAGCACGATGGTGGCCCACGACGCCAGGATGCCCAGCGAGGCCACATTCAAGACGATCTCGAAGGCCTGATCCGGAACGAACCCGTTGAGCACCACCCCGAGCAGTGCGACGCCGAAGGTGAGCAGGATCCCGCCGTAGGGCACGCCGTGGCTGCTCATCACCGAGGTGAACCGAGGGGCGCTACCGCGCATCGACATCGAACGCAGAATGCGCCCGGTCGAATACAGACCGGCGTTGAGACTGGAGAACGCCGCGGTGAGCACGACGATATTCATCAGCGAGCCGATGCCGGGCACGCCGAGCGCGGCGAAGAACGTGACGAACGGGCTCTCCCCCGCGTGATAGGACGTGTACGGCAGCAGGAGTCCGAGCAACAGCAGCGATCCGACGTAGAACACCGCGATCCGCAGGATCACCGAGTTGATCGCCCGCGGCATCAGCTTCTCGGGATCCTTGGTCTCCCCCGCCGCCGTACCGACCAATTCGACGGCGGCATAGGCGAAGATCACGCCCGAGGTGACCAGCACCAGCGGCAGGATGCCGGTCGGGAACATGCCACCGTGCTCGGAGATCATCGGCGGGCCGGTCTGTTCACCACGAATGGTGAAGCGCCCCAGCAGGAACACCGTGCCGATCACCAGGAAGGCACACAGCGCGGTCACCTTCACCAGCGCGGCCCAGAACTCCAGCTCACCGAATGCCTTGACGCTCACCAGGTTCACGATCAGCACGATCACCAAGGCGATCAGCGCCAGCACCCACTGCGGTACCGAGGTCATCGGCTGCCAGTAGTGGAAGTACAGCGCGATGGCCGTGGAGTCGGCGATGCCGGTCATCGACCAGTTCAGGAAATACATCCAACCCGCGACGAAAGCGGCTTTCTCCCCGAGGAATTCGCGCGCGTAGGAGACGAACGAACCGGAGGTGGGGCGGTGCAGCACCAGCTCGCCCAGTGCGCGCAGGATGAAGAACACGAACACGCCGCAGACCGCGTAGACGACCCACAGCATGGGCCCCGCACTGGCCAGCCTGCCACCGGAACTCAGGAACAGGCCGGTGCCGATCGCGCCGCCGATCGCGATCATCATCAGCTGACGTCTGCCGAGGGACTTGTGATACCCGGCGTCCTCGGCGTCGAGATCCGGTCGATCACCCACAGCGGTCATGACACCCCACCCATCGTGTGAGAACACCCGAGAACGCGGACACCGGAACGGTACCGGCCCGCGCGCCGAGGCACGATGGCAACCCTGTGGCTAGCTACTCAATCGAGACCGGCGAACAGGTCGTGCTCGAACCCATCGGCGCCGAGCTGGCCGCGAGTACCGCGCACCAGCCTGAAATGTTCCTCCGGCAGCACCGGCAGCGCGATGTTGTTCGACAGAGCGAATTCCCGGCCACTCGGCGCGACGGTGACCTGGGTGGCGTGCGCGCGCATGGCGGCACGCTTGGCCGAGACCGCGTCGGAGACGTCGACCACGGTGGTCACCCCGCTCGTCGACATGGCGGCCAGTTCCGCCTCGACGGGCAGACGCCAGCCCGGGGGCAGTGCGCCGGGCAGTTCGTCGACGGTGCGGCGAGCCAGCGCGGCGGTGTGCTGGCGCAGCAGATCGCCGTCGGTGACGGTCCAGTAGAACTTCGGGACGTCCCAGCCCTGTTCGGCAGCGGCCACGACCGCCGCGGTGGTGATCTCGTGCGCGCGAATGTGGTCGGGATGGCCGTAGCCGCCGCGCGGGTCGTAGGTGACGACGACCCGGGGTCGCAGTTCGAGAATCACCGCGACGAGCGCGTCGACGGCGACGTCACCGGAATTCACGAAGGCCCGCGGGTTCGCCGCCGACGGCGTGCCCGCCATGCCGGAATCGCGCCACCGGCCGGGGCCGCCGAGGAACCACGGCTCGCCCGCGTCGAGGGCCGACAGCGCGGCGGTGAGTTCGCCGATGCGGTAGCCGCCGAGCTGGTCGGCTTCGGCCGCGATCAGGCGCGACCACCGTTCGCCGATGACCTCACCCTCCTCGCCGAGCGTGCAGGTGACCACCGTCACCGGGACACCACGGCGGCGGTAGTGCGCGATAGTGCCGCCCGTGGTGAGGGTTTCGTCATCGGGGTGGGCGTGGACCAGGAGCAGGCCGCCGGTCTCGGTCATGGGATCCTCCGCCACTGTGCTGTATCACCGAAGATGCCGACCTGGATGGCGCCCGACAGCGACACACCGTCGACGCGCGGACCGGCCGCCGCGACGACGTTGTCCTGCACGATCGGCAACACGGTCGCCAGTTCCCACAACCGTGGCTCGGATTCGGCCAGGATCCGCGGCACCTCGAACCCTCGCAGCGCTTCGTCGATCGAGGGTTGCAGAGTCGGATCGCACACGCCGCCGATATTGCTGGGCGCCTTGCGATACGCCTCGGCCGCGGCCAATGCGGGACCTTCGGCGCCGGCCGGTTCGACGGGCGGACAGCCGTAGCGGGAGGCGAGCGCGGTGGCGGGGTCGCCGCCCGCGAGCTCCCAGCCGACGATGGCGTCGATCGAGGATTCGGTGAGGTCCTTGCCGTACAGCTCATCGGCGGCCAGGCCGCGAACGGTGGCATCGATACCGGCACTGCGCAATTGGTCGGCGGCGGTATTGGCGACGGCCAGCGCCGACGCATCCTCGGTGACGGCGCCGATCCGCACCGACAGCCCCTTACCGTTGCGCGCCACCGAGCGCGGGCGCGGCGCGGGCGAGGTGGGCGAACCGGTCTGCTGCGCCTCCGGTGCGCGACCGAAGCCCGCCTCGGCCAGCAGTGCGAACGCTTCATCGGCGGTCATCCGCGGCGGCGCGGTGGGCACATAGCCGGGACTCGACGGCGAAAGCACCTGTGCGCGTGCGGGTTCTACCCAACCACCGGTCTGCGCACCGACGGTCGCCAGCAGGGCGGGGTCGAGCAGTGCGAGCACCGCCTTGCGGACCCGGACATCGGCGAGATCGCCGGAACGGCCGTTGAGCGCGAGTTGCAGTTCGCGGGCCTGCGGCATGATCGTGGTCCGCACCGAGGGGATCGCGGCCAGTTGCGCCTGGGTCGCCACGCCGCCGTGCACGAGCGCCATCTGCGCGTCGCCGGTGCGCAGCGATTCGGCCAGCTGCGAGGGTGTGCCGCCGCGACGGAACTGGATCTGATCCGGGGAGGCTGGGGTGCCCCAGAAGCGGTCGTTGCGTTCGAGCAGGATCTCGTCGCGTCCGCGATCGACCGATTTGATGGTGAAATTGCCGCCCGAGACCGGGATCTTGTCGACCAGCCCGCTGGTGAACCCACCCGGCGAGTCCTTCACCAGGTGCGAGGGCAGCAGATTCGAGAACAGTTCACGCCAGGCCGGGTAGGGCTGGGTCATCGTGACCGTCACCGTCTTGCCGCCACCCGAGGACGCCACATCGGAGATGAGCCGGTAGCCGGCCGGGTCCACCACGCCGGGCTGGCTGATCATCTGCTGCCAGAGGAACCGGAAGTCCTCGGCGGCGATCGGGGCGCCATCGGACCAATTGGCCTGATTACGCACGGTGTAGGTGATGGTGAACGGCTCCTGGGCCGTCACATCGGCCGACACGATCAGCGAGGTATCGGGCACCCAGTCGACCAGACCGGGATGCACGGGACTCGGCGCGGCGCGGAACGGGCTGGGCAGCACCATCGAACTCACCGCACTGGTCACCGGCGACTGATCCGAGCGCAGATGCGGGTTGAACCCGATCCCGATGTCGTCGATCGCGACGACGACGGTGTTCTTGCCCGGCTTGGCCTGGGTGGTCTTGGGAGAGTCGGAGGACTCGATCGGCGGTGGCGGATTCGCCGTGCAACCGGCCACGACCGCCGTCGAGGCAATCATCGCCAGCACCATCGCACGCCACCCTGCGTGCCGCCCCGAACTCACCTTGCGCACTCTACCCAACCCCTCGATCGGCTGCCGTTCGGCCAGTACAGGCCTACGAAAAGGCGTCGGCCG
>NZ_JBHWZY010000298.1:0-7429 GCF_042727815.1 Nocardia sp. NPDC060220 | reverse complement strand
GGTGCGGTCGATCCGGCGGTCGCTTCCTACCTCACCTGGCAGTCGACGCAGTTCATCCACAACACCCTGCGCATGCTGCTCTCGGTCCCGCTGCGCAACAGTTAGTTCCAGGCTTTTTCCCAGCGCTCCGCTGCCCAGTCGCGCACCTCGCCGCTGAGCAGAATCGCGGGTAGCAGCAGCGCGAAGCCGATCAGCAGGATCGCCAGGCGTACCCACACACTGAGTTCGCCGAGGGCGCGCAGCAGCGCGGGCAGGACGCAGAGCACGGCGAGCGCGACGAGGACGATCGCCGCGAGATTGTGTCCTGGCCCGGCGATCAGCGCGGCGCAGACACCGAAGCACAGGCCGAGGACCAGTCCGCCGACGCCGACGAAGTAGTTGTCCCAGGAAAGCCAGCTCGGGCGGGTAGACCGGTGAGTGACCACGCCGGGCAGCCTAGCGCGCTCAGCTGTCGCTGTGCGGCGGTCTGGGCCACGGGTTTTCCTCCAGCTGTTCGACCGATCGGTTGAACTTGCGCATCAGCCTGCTGAGCTCGGTGACATCGTCGGCGTTCCAGTCGGCGACGACCTTGCCGATATCGCTGCTGCGGTGCCGTCGATCGGCTTCGAGCGCGGCCTTGCCGTCGGCGGTCATCTTGATCTTGCGGGCGACACCGCCGTCGGGATCGGGAACTCGTTGCACCAGTTCCTGCTTCAACATCGCGCCGACCTGGCGGTTGATGGTGGAGATGTCGAGCTGGAAGGACTCCGACAACTCGCGCAGGCTCAGCGGTTCGCCGAGATCGAGCCGGGTCAGGATGAGGAACGCCGATCGGTCGAGCAGGAAACCGGGGCGTCTGCGGGTGGTGGTGGGGAAGTGCCGCGAGATCAGGTTCAGCTCGAACACCAGGCGGGTGAAGGGGGTGTCGTCGGCGGGGCCGGAATCGGGCATGTGCCAACTATGTCGTGTGGGTCACCCCGGCACCAAATTGTGTACTATGCACATGCTGTGTACTGTGCAAATTCGTGTCTGTAACTGCCGAGGCCGCACCGGCCATCCCCGAAACCCGACGTCCGGCCCCGGCCGTGCTGATCGCGGTGCTCAGTACGGTCGGCATCGTCGTCTCGCTCATGCAGACGCTGGTCATCCCGATCATCCCGTCGCTGCCGACCCTGCTGAACACGTCGGCGTCCAATGCCTCCTGGGTGGTCACCGCCACCCTGCTGGCCGGCGCGGTGTCGACGCCGATCGCCGGACGACTCGGCGACATGTTCGGTAAGCGCCGCATTCTCGTCACCAATCTCGGGTTCATGATCGTCGGCTCGGTGGTCTGCGCGACCGCGAGCTCGCTGCTGCCCGAGGTGATCGGCCGGTCGCTGCAGGGCATCGCGGTGGGCGCGATCCCGCTGGGGATCAGCATCATGCGCGACGAACTCCCGCCCGAGAAGGTCGGCGGCGCGATGGCCGTGATGAGCGCGACCCTCGGTGTCGGCGGTGCCGTCGGCCTGCCGTTCTCGGCGCTGATCGCGCAGAACGCGAACTGGCACATGCTGTTCTGGACCGCGGCCGGACTCGGTGTGGTGTGCGCGGTGCTGGTTGTGGTGTTCGTGCCGGAATCGCCGGTGCGCACGCCCTCACGCTTCGACTTCGCTGGTGCGATCGGCCTCTCGATCGCCCTGCTCACGTTGCTGATCGGCATCACCAAGGGCGCCGACTGGGGCTGGGCCAGCGGCTCGATCCTCGCGCTGTTCGGTCTGTCGCTGGTGAGTTTCCTCGGTTGGGGCGCCTATGAACTGCGCCGCACCGCGCCGCTCGTCGACCTGCGGGTCTCGGCCCGCCCACGGGTGCTGTTCACCAATATGGCCTCGATCGCGGTGGGCTTCTCGCTCTACGGCATGTCACTGACGTTCCCGCAGCTGCTCATGGCGCCCGAGCAGACCGGGTACGGTTTCGGGCTGTCGATGGTGGTCGCGGGCCTGGTGATGGCGCCGACCGGTCTGGTGATGATGCTGCTTTCGCCGGTGTCGGCGCGCCTGACGGCGAAGAAGGGCCCGAAGTTCACGCTGGCGCTCGGCTCGGCCGTGATCGCTGTCGGCTACCTGTGCGCGGTCGTGATGATGGACACCGTGTGGCAGATCATCCTGTCGGCGGTCATCGTCGCGGGCGGCGTCGGCCTGGCGTACGCGGCCATGCCCGCGCTGATCATGGGCGCGGTGCCGCTGAGCGAGACCGGCGCCGCCAACGGCCTCAACTCGCTGATGCGTTCCATCGGCACCTCGACCTCGGCGGCGGTGATGGGTGTCGTGCTCGCCCATATGACCATGCAGCTGGGCCCGCACATGGTGCCGACCCGGTCGGCGTTCCACACCGCGTTCTTCATCGCGATGGCGGGTGCGGTCGCGGCGATCGCTTTGACCATGTGTATCCCGATGGGCAAGAAGAAGGCCGGCTGAGTCAGTCCGCGATCGGCGAGTACACCACCAGCGACCAGTCCCGGCGCGGCACCAGGGCGGCGCCGAGGGAGTGCACCGCCATCGGCATCGCCGCGCCGGTGTGCGGATCGCGCAGCTGCACCACCGGGCCGTCGGGTCCGTGCGCGGCCGGGGGCTCGGTGGTCCAGAACTTCTCCCACTCGGGAGCCTGCGCGCACGTGCCGACGATCTCGGCGATCCGTGCCCGCGCCGCCAATCCCGGCCCCATCACGCGAAACCCGTAGACGCACATGTGCACTTGCTGCTCCCAGTCGACCAGGGCCGCCTTGGCGCGCGGATCGAGGAGCATCCACTCGAGCATCGACTCGCCCGTTTCCAGGCCGGGGAAGACGAGCCGCCACGCGGCATTGGTGGCCAGGACCTCGAAGACCGGATGTAGTTGCAGGCTGGCCGGATGGGTGATCCCGTCGATCAGCACCTGGTCGGCCGGGCGGACCAGCGACGGTGGCGAGTCGTAGCGAGGGGCCACCGACAGCGAGACCAGATGGTCGCGGAACACTTCGGGTACGTCGAGCGCGTCGAACAGTGCGGTGAGCGCCTCCAATGTCGGTGTGCGGGTACCCTGTTCGATCTTCTGGATGAGAGCGGGCGAGATGCCTGCCGCCTCGCCGAGCGCCGCCCTGGTCAGGCCCGACGATTCGCGGCGTTCGCGCAGGTACCGCGATATCGACGCGTTCGGGTCTTCCACAATGCACTCCTGTTTCGGTCGCCGGTACAAATTGGGACAGTCGTCTAGCTTGACCGAGGGTAAAGGTTTCGCTGACACTCATGTCAGCCGAGCGGGAGACCGCCTGGCTGCCCGGTCGCCGCGCCCAGGACGATTTTCGGCCTTTGTGCTGGTCGGGCCAGTGTGTTCCGGAGCGGAAGTGTTCGACACCACCCCTGCGCGGATGATTGTCGCCGGAGGGGACGGCGCGCGCGCTCGCCTCGTGCGCGCCGAGAGCGATTGCCGGGCTGATACCCGGGTGGCGCAGGGGTCCATCCGGTGGTCGCCCGTCCGCTTCGGAAAACACGCGTGAGCGGGAACCGAAAGCGCTCGTGATTCGTCCAATAGGTCAGAAGGATGAACGAGAGCGGGGGGCGATGACGCAGATTCGAGCCGAACGACCTGGACGGCGCACGTCCTGGATCGCCGGCATCTCCGGGATGCTGGCGGCGGCGACGGTCGTCGCCGTCGGACTGGTGTGGTGGCAGCACGATTGGGGTGATCAGTTCCCCGCGCTCGACAGCGAACGTCTCGACGAGCAGCAGATCGTGCTCGTGGACGTGTTGCGCCGCGAATACGAGCAGCCCGGCGACGGCCCGAAGTACGCCGAGGGCGTCCAGGAGGCCTGGTGCGCCGACTTCGTGAGCTGGACGATGCGCGAGGCGGGCAGGCCGCTGGCGAACCCGAACTCCGGTTCCTGGCGCATCCCCGGCGTGTACACACTGCAGGAGTACTACCAGCGGGTCGGCCGATTCACCCGCCCCGACGTCGGCTACCGGCCACGCACCGGCGACGTGGTGCTCTACGGTCCCGACAGTCCGCTCGGTCAGCACACCAACATCGTGCTGAAGGCGGAGGGGGACACGATCACCACCATCGGCGGCAACGAGCTGGGCGGGGTTCGGGTACGTACCATCACCCCGGCCGAAACCGCAGATCTGGTCGGTTACGGGCGATTCTGAAATCGATTGGCGCTCAAGACAACTGCGAGGATCCTGGACGGCGGTACCACGCTGATACCCGTACCATGGAACTCGCGGCGCCCGGCAGCGCCGTTGCCGGCTCCTCCGTCCTGCTTCCCCCTCATCGGCAGGACGGGGGAGTTGTGCCACCAGCAGCGGGTTCGCCGACGTCACGTACCGTGTTCGATGTGCGTGTGAAGGTGGACGAAGAGCCACGTCGTGACCCGATGTGGATCGAGTACGCCGATTTCGGCGAACGGTTCGTCACCTACGCGGTGACCGAGGAGCGCATCGCCGCCGCCGTGTCGGGGATGACCGGGCGTGGCGTGAAGATCGGACCGTTCTCGCTCGGGCCCGCAGGATTGGCCGGTTTCGTCGCCGAGGGCACGCTGGGCACCCCCGTGGTCACCCGCACGCCCGGTGACGCGCTGAGCTTCGGCGTGCGGATCCCGCTGACCCTGGCCGTGAACCTGGTTCTCGGCGGACGCAAACTGCGCCTGGCAGCCGTGGTGGAGATCGGGCTCACGCTGCACGCCCGCACCGCCGCTCCGCTGCTGGTCGTGATCGATGTCGCCCCGGTGACGGCCAAGGATGTCAGCTTCACCTTGCGCGCCGAGGCCATCGACGGTGCGTGGGAAATGCTGCTCGACCCGATCGCGGGCCTGGTGCAGCGCGAGGTCGCCAACCGGGTCAACGCCATCGTGGGCGATCCGAAGGTCCGTTCGGAGCGCGTCTTCGACATCGAGGCGATCCTGGACGGCTACCGCTCACCGCATCGCAACGACACCGTTTTCGACTGGATCGACTACCGCGAGTTCGGGCTGCGCTTCTTCACCACCATCGTCACCAGGGATCGTGTGCACGGCGTGGTCGGTCAGCTGGCGGGCAGCGCGATCGAGGTGGGACCGTTGTCCGAGGGCCCGCGCGGCGCGGCCACGGTGACCGTGCGCGGGGCGATCGAGCAGCCACGGGTGATCGACCGTGGCCTCGGTGAGCCGGGTGACCTGCGGATCTTCGATATGACGCTGCCGGTGGGGCTCGACATCACCGTCGACGTGCTCAAGGCCAACCACTACCGTGCCGACCTGGAGATCCCGCTCGTTCTCACGGCACGGGCCGCCGAGCCGCTCCAGATCGTGATCGAGGTGCCGCCGCCCGCGCTCGAGGACATCTCGATGGAGTTCACCGCGAAGGGCCTGCGGGCGGCCACCCTCGGCCGATTGGCCGGGATCAAGAAGCAGGTGATGGCACAGGTCGTCGCGGTGGTCAGCACCGAACTGGCCGATCCGACCGGACGCACCATCGATGTGGGCGCGGCGATCGACGGCGCTGCCTGACTCCTGTGACTCGTGGGGCGAATGTTGCCATTGGTTCTGGCGGTTCCCCTGGGGTTGTGGTGCAATGAGTCGCACGTTCTAGACTCCCGGCGCGCGAGATTCGGGGAAGGCGCGCCGGGTTCGCTTACCGGTTGAAGGTCGGGTTGCGCGAAGGAGTCCTGCGATGCGTTCTGTTCCGGTGACCCGGCGGAAGTTCTTCGGCTTGGCCGCCGCCGCGGCCACGATCGGTGCCGGCCTCGCCGCCGCACCCGCCCGGGCCCAATCCTTCGGCACCATGGTCGACTACGCCGCGGGGGTCCCCTCCGCCGCGTCGATCGCGGCCGAAGGACATATCGGCGTCATCCGCTACGTCTCCGAGCGCAGGCCCGGCGCGGAGTGGATGGAAGGTAAACCGCTGCTCGCCGCCGAGGTCGAGGACCTGTGGACGCACGGCCTGTCGATCGTGTCGAACTACCAGTTCGGCAAGGGCCCGACGGCCGACTGGCGCGGTGGCCTCGAAGCGGGCAAGGAACACGCCGAACGCGGTTGGGCCATCCACACCGCCGCGGGCGGACCCGACACCGCGCCGATCTACGCCTCCATCGACGACAACCCCTCGGACGAGGACTTCGAGGAGATGATCGCGCCCTATATCGAGGGCTGGCAGTCGGTGCTCGGACCCGACCTCGTCGGCATCTACGCCAACGCGCCGACCATCGACCGCGCACTCGACGCGGGCCTGGGTTCCTGGTTCTGGCAACACAACTGGGGCACCGAGCGCGGATTCGTGCACGACTCCGCGCATCTGCACCAATTCGAGATCGACAAACGCTCGATCGACGGCATCGGCGTCGACCTGAACCGGGTGCTGGCCGAGGACTACGGCCAGTGGTGAGCTAGGTCTGGCAGTGGCAGGTCGCTCCGCACCGGATATCGGGCTCGTCGTCGGGCATCACGCGCAACGCTGACCGCATCTCGGGCTCGGCGAGCACCCCGCGCCACGACATCAGCGACCACCGCGACAGACCCGACAGCGCCGACCCGACGCTGGCGAACGACAGCGAGGAGATCGCGGACCCGAACGACCCGATCGAGCCGATGGACAGCACCGATCCGACACTGCCGATCGACAACACCGAATAGGCCGATCCGATCGACAGGATCGACCCCTCGGATCGATACGACAGAATCGAGCGGCTGCTCCGAATCGACCGAACATTCCGGGAAGAACCGTGCGTGGTCGCCATGGATCCCGGTTTACCACACCGCTCAGCCGGCGGGAACCCTGCGCCAGCACACGGCAACGCGAGCACGGCAACCATGGTCTGGCCGCCGAACGCAAACCTCCCCGCGGCTCAGGTCCGGCCTGAAGTCGCGGGGAGGCGGGAGAGCATCTCAGACGGTGAAGAAGCCAAGGGTCGGCATGAACGTGCAGGTGCGCGGTGCGGCGCCTTCGGCGGCGGTGGTGAGCGAACCCGAGATCACCGCGACCACGCGGCCGTGGCCGGTGTTGGCGATGGCCGACAGGGTGGCCGGACCGCCGGGGTTGATCTTGGCCTCGTCGGTCAGCGTCTGGATCGCGGACTGACGGGTGTCGAGGTTGAGCCACTGCACCGTCATCGGCGGGTTCTGCTCGCCGGTCGGGGCCTTGGTACCGAGCGCGGTGAATACGAAACCGGCCTGTCCGGCGGCGGGTCCGGGCGGGGGCAGCTGCGCCGGACCGGCGACCGCGAGCGCGGTGCCGACCGAATCGGCGCCGTCGCCGATGCAGCCCTTGCCGATCGTCGGGTACAGGAACTGCGCGATGGCCGGGCCGTCCTGCGGGAGCTCGGGACCGCCGCCGCCGCTGCCGTCGAGGAAGGTGATGATCCGCTCGAGGGTGGCCTTGATGGCGGGCGGCAGGTTCAGCGTGGCCAGTAGTACGCGCGCCTGATCGAGCAGGGCGGTCTGCGGGCTGGCGACGTCGGCGGGGCC
>NZ_JBHWZY010000297.1:0-7491 GCF_042727815.1 Nocardia sp. NPDC060220 | reverse complement strand
GTCAGGCACCGTTGCTTGCTCCTTCGTCGCCTACGCAACGGCGCCTGACCGGCGACCCGGCCGCGAACCGGCCACTGCGTGGCCGACCCTCCCTAGGGGTCGGGGTGCTGGTTGGCTACCGTCATGGCGTGTCGCAATCAGTTGAACCGCCTGCTGTTCCCCTCGTGTCGAAGGTGATAGCGGGTTTGCGGCAGGGTGCGGCGTTTCTTGTTGTCGGGGCGATCGGGTTTCTGGTCGACGCGGGGACCTACAACCTTTTGGTGTTCTGGGGTGGGGGTTTCTCCTTCTCCGAAGGTGTGCTCTATCACTCGCCGCTGGTCGCCAAGATCATCGCGATCGTGGTGGCGACGGTAGTCACCTACTTCGGCAACAAGTGGTGGACCTACTCGCACCGCAAGTCCGGCAGCCCTGTTCGGGAATATGTTCTGTACGCGATCGTCAATGTCGTAGCGATCCTCCTGCAACTCGGCTGCCTCGGCTTTTCCCGATATGTGCTCGATCTGTCGTCACCGCTGGCGGACAACATTTCCGCCACTGTGGTCGGGCAGACGATGGCGGTCGTATTCCGCTATTGGGCCTACAGCAAATTCGTTTTCACCGGCTCATCGGCAAGCGATGAGCAACACGCGCGGAGTGCGGCAACTCCTCACTGACAACGCGCGGGTGGCGTGTGATTGATATCCTCGCCCCGCCCGCCGCGACGCCCTTCTTTACGTGACTGCCTGCGCCGGCGCAGTCGATACCGAGAATTTCGAGGACTTCATGGAGCAGTCGGCTACCAAAGCCGTGACCGAATCGAACGATCGGCGCGAGGCCGCGCCCGCATCGCTGCGGGGTGAACACTCAGCGCCCGAGCGGCTCGTGCTGGCCCGAGGCATCTTCACCGGGCCGTCGGCGCGGGTGAACGACGACCTCTACGCCGTCGTCAAGGGGGGTGCCGCGGTCCGGGAACGGCACTCGCTGCACCTGCCCAAGGGCGCGACCGCACACACCAACACCTACTTCGGCCGGTTGGCTGCCAGTTACTGGCAGCGCTGGACCACCGTCACCGAGGTGTCGGTGGGTGCGCATCTGGTGGTCGGCAACAAAGCGAATGTGCGGCTGGTCGCCTCCGATATCGCCGGGCACCGCCGGATCATCGCCTCGCTGGTGGCAACGAGCAGCGGGGTCGTCTCGCTGACGGCACCGCTGGATCAGTACGTCGACGGCGGCGCGTTGTGGCTCGAGTTCGACGCCGTCGGGGGCGAACTCGACATCACCGAACTCGCCTGGACCGCGCAGGCGCCCGAGAAGGTGCGCCCGGTCGCCATCGCGATCTGCACCTTCAACCGGGCCGAGGACTGCGCGCACACCGTCGCCGCGCTGGCCTCGGACGCGACCGTGCTGGCCGCGATCGACGCGGTGTACGTCGTCGACCAGGGCACCGACCTGGTCGAGGACCGCCCGCTGTTCCAGCAGGTCCGTCCTGATTTCGGTGACAAACTGCGCTACATCCGCCAGCCCAACCTCGGCGGCGCGGGCGGCTTCACCCGTGGCCTCTACGAGGTGTCGGCGGCCAACGAGCACGCCGACGTCATCCTGATGGACGACGACATCCTCTGCGAGCCCGAAACCGTGCTGCGCCTGCAGGCGTTCGCCAACCTCACCGTCGAACCGACCCTGGTCGGCGCGCAGATGCTGTTCCTGCTCAACCCCGACTATCTCAATGTCGGCGCGGAGGAGGTGCACCTGCACGAGCTCAAGCACGGCCAGAAGGTGCCCAAGGCGCTGCGCAACACCTCCATGCTCAAGAAGAACCAGGAGCGCCGGGTCGACGCGGGCTACAACGCCTGGTGGACCTGTTTGATCCCGGCCGAGGTGGTGTCGAAGATCGGGCTGCCGGTGCCGATCTTCTTCCAGTGGGACGACGTCGAGTACGGCATCCGCGCGCGCGAGCACGGTTTCGTCACCGTCACGCTGCCCAACGCCGCCGTCTGGCACGCCGACTTCTACTGGAAGGACTACGACGACTGGGCGCGGTACTTCTCCACCCGTAACTCGCTCATCGTCGGCGCCCTGCACACCGATCTCGACGGCAAGGCGATCACGCGCGAGTTCTTCCGCTACATCGCCGAGCACCTCGTCGGCATGCAGTACGGCCTGGTGCACACCACGCTGCAGGGCATCGAGGACTTCCTGAAGGGTCCGAAGGCGTTGCGCGACGGCGGTATCGACGCGCTGGCCGCCGCCCGCAGCACCCGCAACGACTACCCCGAGACGATCAAGCACCCCGCGGCCACTCCGCCGGTGAACTCCGCCGACATCTCGGTTCGCCGGGCCAGCGGCGAACCGAGCCGCGTCACCCTGGTGCTGATCAAGCGCGCGATCACCCAGTGGACCGGCCGCACCCAGCCCGGTCTGATCGGCGTCACCCGCGAGGACGCGCACTGGTGGCACATCGGCCTGTTCGAGCACGTGGTGGTCACCGACGCTTCCCAGTCCGGCGTGCGGGTACGTCGCCGGGACAAGGCTCGTGCTCGCGCACTGCTCATCCGCGCCTACCGCACCTTGCGCAAGCTCCGTAAGGAACTCCCGGCGTTGCAGGCCGAATATCGCAGGGCCGTACCGGAACTCACGAGCCGGGAGAACTGGGCACGGCTGTACGGCATCGACCCGAGCTGACCCGTGACGCGTTTCGTCCGGCCCGCCTCCGCTGCTGACGCGGAGGCGGCCGCCGGGCTGCAAGCCGAATTGCACACGCATTTCGAGGTGCACCGTCCGGCCGACATCATGCGCCGTACACGGCGGCTCACCCAGAACGACTACTCCGCCTGGCGACCGGCACCACTGCTGATCGTCGAAGACGAAACACCGATCGGTTTCGCGACTTACGACCTGTTCCAGCCGAGCAAGTGGTCGGCGGGTGAGCTACGGATCTCGGAATTCCTGATCACGGAGTCCTCGCGGGGCGCAGGTGCGGGCGCGGCCCTGCTCGCCGCCGTCCACGAGGCAGCGAGCGCCGCGGAAGTAACGGTGAGCGCGCCGAACCAGGCCGACCCGGATGTGTTCACGACCGTGGAGCGCTACATCGGCTCCCATGTCATCAACTTCGCCTACGAGCGGGCTCGAGCCGGGCACTGGTCGTCGCTGCGTGCCGAGGCCGAGGAAAAAGGCTGGCCCGCACCACGACTCGACGACCTGTGGCACACCGAACTCCACGACGATCCCGAACCCGGCCACCTGTACGCCGAGGGTGAGGTTCCGTTCATCCTGCTGCCGGACGGCCGGGTGATCACCGCGCGATTCCGGACGATCTATGTCAAGGAATATCTCGGTCACGGCCCGGAGAACCGCTGGACGCTGGCCCTGTCAGGGAGCGAGTTGCGCACGGTGGGCGGGCTGGAGATCGACCACAGCTGGTCACGAGCGGAGAACCGTCCCGCGCTCGCGGTGGCCATGGACGACGGCCGGCTCATGGTGAATTACTCCTACTACGCCGGCAACCATTTCGGCTCCGACTCGGGCACCATCGACTACATCATCGATCTGGCCGAGGCCACCGTGTCCCATCGCGCACACGTCACCTTCGAACAGGATTAGCGAGATCATCAGGCACTGACGCAGTTCGGCTCTCGGCCGGTGTTCGCGTGAGCGCCTGATGATCAACTACTCCGGCTCAGCGGCGGCCGCGTTCGCGGTAGTTCTTCCGCTGCTGTTTGCTGATGTCGCGCCAGACTCGTTCGCGTTCGGCGGCCAGGCGTTTGTCGGTGCGGGCCGCCATCCAGTCGTTCTCTCTCGCGAGTTTGCGATAGCTGGTCAGCCTGCGTTCGGTGATGGTGCCATCGGTTAGTCCGGCCTGAACCGCGCAGCCGGGTTCGGTCTCGTGGACGCAGTCGGCGAAACGGCAATCGGCAGCGAGGGATTCGATGTCGCTGAAGGTCTTGCCGATGCCTTCCGCGGCGTCGTAGAGCCCGATGCCGCGCAGGCCGGGGGTGTCGATGAGCGTGCCGCCGCCGGGCAGTGGCCGCAGCTCACGGTGCACCGTGGTGTGGCGGCCTTTGCCGTCCACCGCGCGAACCGCGTTGGTGGCGAACACGTCCGCGCCCAGCAGTGCGTTGGCGAGGGTGGACTTGCCCGCACCGGACGGCCCGATCAGGGCGACGGTGCCGTTGAGCACCGCGGTGAGCACCTCGAGACCGACCGCGGCGGCGGCGCTCACCGCCACCACGGTCGCGCCGGGCGCCACCGCACGCACCTCGTCGAGCGGAAGATATTCCGCCGCATCGGCTTTGGTGAGCACGACGACCGGCTGGGCATTGCTCTCCCACGCGAGGGCGAGCATTCGTTCGATCCGCCCCAGGTCGACGTCACCATCGGCGGCAGAGCAGATCAGCACGGTATCCACATTGGTGGCCAGCACCTGGGCCACCGAGCGCCCCGACACCGACGATCGCATGATCGCCGAGCGCCGGGGGAGCAGCTGCCGCACAATGCCTTCGGCATCGAGTCCGACCCAGTCGCCGGTGCACAGTCCGGTGATGTCGCGCGGGCAGGCGGCTCGCGCCGGGCCGTGCGGGGTCACCACATCGCATTCGCTGCGGTCCATCCGCACGATGCGAACGGGTGCGAGATCGCCGAGCAGCGGCAGATATTCAGAAGCTACGGCTTCGGTCCAGCCGTAAGGGACGAGCAGGTCGTAGTCGACCATCGTAAGGAATCCTTCGTCGGGTGCCGAACCCGAACGACGGGTTCAGCGAGTAGAGGTGATGTCCGGAGCAACCTGGGCAGGCGCACAATCGCGCCGCCCGGCCACGGCAATCCACACGTGTGTACTCACGGACATCCACCTCCTCTCCAACGTTCGAACACCACTGTGCCCGACCACGCCGACACCCGGCAACTCATTTTCCGTGCGCGGTCCCGCGCCGTCGTCACAGAGGCGAACTCGCGCTGTTGCGCGGCCCGATGACGGCACGCCTGCTGTCCCGCAGGTAGGCGTTCGGGGCTACGGCACGAATACTTCGGTCGACTGGGGGATGTTGGGCTTGTCGGTGCGGACCGTGACCTGGACTCGACCGGGGCCGGTGTTCGCGATCACGTCCTGGACCGGGTAGGTGCTGGTGCTGGTGGCCGGGATGAAGCGGGTCACCGAGCCGGTGGCGCCGCTGTCCAGGTTCTTCCAGTCGACGACAACGTTCACATCGCATGCCAGCACGGTGGGCGCCCAGTTGCCGAGTGGGGAGAAGCCCTGCGAGACGCGCAGGGCGATGCTGTGGGTGGCGCCGGGCGCCACGCTCGGAGAATTGAGCGGTCCGTCGAACGCGGTGCCCGCCACGTTCAGGATGCCGACGCAGACGCCGTTGCCCAGGGTAGCCACCGGCGCGGTCCTGACTTCGTTCATCACGCAGGAGCGCGGGCCGACATTGGACCAGCCGAGCTGGCACTGGTCGTCCGCCTGGGCGGTGCCGGGGGCGGCGAGACAGAGCGCGGCGCCGGCGAGCACGGTCGCCGCGGCGGATGCGAAACTCTTTGCGAAGGTCACGGTTCGCATCGTAAGACCGAACGGCAGATTGTTGCCAGAGGGAACTACCCCCTAGTTTCGGGGGCTAGTCGGGTTTACCGAAGTGCTCGTTGCGGCCCAGCGACCGCAGCCGGAACCATTCCTTGAGGCCGGCCGGGTCGCGGCGGGTCACCAGGAAGAACCAGGAGAATCGGATCCACTCCTGCGGCAACAGCTTCCGCATACCGGGCTGCGACATCAGGTAACCGCGATTGCGGTAGGTGAAGTAGCGCTTCACCGGATCGTCCGGGTACTGGGTGTGCATTCGCCCGCCCAGGATCGGCTTGAATTCCTCGGCGCCGTTGGGATGCAGGTAGGCGGTCTGCAAGCAGGTGCCGAACGGCAGCCCGGAGCGGACCAGGCGGCGATGCACCTCCACCTCGTCGCCACGCACGAACAGCCGCAGGTCGGGCACGCCGATCAGGTCGACGGCCTTCGCCGAGATCAGCGCGCCGTTGAACAGCGACGCGATGCCGGGCAGGAAGTCCTCGTCGCCGAGCTCCGAACGCAGCCGCCGCCACACCACGCCGCGGCGCAGCGGGAACGCGAGCCGGTCCGGCTCGTCGATATCGCAGACCACCGGCGACACCTCGACCAGGTTGTGCCTGCGCGCGCAATCGATCAGGGTCGCGAGTACTTCGGGCCCGTCGGGGCGGCCGTCGTCATCGGCCAGCCACACCCAATCCGCGCCCTGGGTGAGCGCGTGCAGCATGCCGAGCGCGAAACCGCCCGCGCCGCCGAGGTTGTGGCGTGAACCCAGGTAGGTGGCCTCGATCGGCTGCTGCGCGACCAGCTCGGCCACCGCGTCCTCGTTGGCGTTGTCGACGACGATCAGATGGTCCACCGGACGCGTCTGCGAGGCGAGCACTTTCAACGACTCGGCGAGCAGTTCGCGACGCTTGTGCGTGACGACCACCGCGATGATCCGCGCGGTCGGGCCGGTCTCGGTCGTGATGTCGGCGGGTTCGGCACCGGGGGGCAGTTCCGCGTCGTCGGGCAGCACCACCGCGGGCAGCGCGTCGCCGGGCAGCACGGCGGCGGGCTCGACGGGTGCCGGCGTCGCCTCGAGACGGTCGGTCATGCTGAACCCACCCGGCACGGCAGCCGGGGCAGCCTCGTCACGTTGACCGCTCATACCTGATTCTGCTCCAGCTTCTTCTCGCCCGCCGCGCCGAGTGCGCCCTCGGTTTCCAGATCACGCAACACCTGTGCCACGTGATTACCCGCCTCGGGCCCTTCATACGCTCGCACAACGTCCTCGATCCCGCCCTGTTCGCGGATCTGACCGTGGTCGATCCACATCGCGGTATCGCAGAGCTGGGCGAGGAATTCGTTGGAGTGGCTGGCGAACACCAGGATGCCCGACCGCGCGACCAGCGACTGCAGCCGCGTACGGGCCTTCTTCATGAACTCCGCGTCGACCGCGCCGATGCCCTCGTCGAGCAGCAGGATCTCGGGGTCGATCGAGGTGACCACACCCATCGCCAGCCGCACCCGCATGCCGGTGGAGTAGGTGCGCAGCGGCATCGACAGGTACTCACCGAGCTCGGTGAAGTCGGCGATCTCGTCGATCTTGGCCATCATCTGCTTGCGCGTCTGCCCGAGGAACAGGCCGCGGATGATGATGTTCTCGTAGCCGGAGATCTCCGGGTCCATGCCGACGCCGAGGTCGAACACCGGCGCCACCCGGCCGCGGATGCGCGCACTGCCGCGCGAGGGTTCGTAGATGCCCGAGAGCAAACGCAGCAGCGTCGACTTGCCCGCGCCGTTGTGGCCGACCAGGCCCACCCGGTCGCCTTCTTTGAGCGAGAGGTTGATGTCGCGCAGCGCCTCGACCACCACCACATCGGAGCTGTTGCGCCCGATCGCGCCGCCCGCCTTGCCGAGGAACGCCTTCTTCAGCGACCGCGACTTGGCGTCGAAGATCGGGAACTCGACCCACGCCTCATGGG
>NZ_JBHWZY010000296.1:0-7495 GCF_042727815.1 Nocardia sp. NPDC060220 | reverse complement strand
GGGAGATCGAAATCTCTCATCTGCGCAACGACTCTCGCAATTCGCTGATCAGCAGCGGGTCCAGCAGCGATCCGGCGCGTTCGGCGAGGATCGCCATCTCGTAGCCGACCAGACCGACATCGCAGCCGCCGTCGGCGATCACGCCGAGGCAGCTGCCGTCGCCCAGCGCCGACACCAGCAGGAAGCCGCGCTTCATCTCGATCATGATCAGTTTGAGGCCGTCGAAATCGTAACTGCGCGAGGCACTCCGGGCGAGGCTGGACAGGCCCGACACCATCGCGGCGAGCCGGTCGGCGCCGGTGCGGTCGAGTCCGTCCGACATCGCGATCAGCAGCCCGTCGGAGGAGACGGCGACGGTGTCGCGCACGCCGTCGGTATTGCGGACGAAGTTGCCGAGCAACCAGTTGAAGGTGTGTGGATCGGCGGTCGGTAGGTGGGTGGTCACCGGGTCTCCTGGGGTCTTGTCCGATCGGTCAGCGGGTGGGATCGAGTGGCGTGGAAGAGGATTCGGTCTCGCCGCCGCGTTCGTGGCCGGTGCGGAACGAGGAGAGCATGCTGCGGGTCTGGTCCGGAGTCCGTTCGACAACCGGGGGCCGGGCCGGGCCTGTGGCCGGATCGCGGCGGGGCCGCTCGGGCGCACCGGTGATCTTGGCGCGCTTGCTGCGTTTGACCAGGCCGTTGCGGGTGCGTTCGACGGCGGGTGCGCCGATGGACTCCACGGCGGGCAGTTCACGCGATGGCGGTACCGGCGAGCTGGTGTGTCCTCGGGCCTGCCCCTCCGAGCGTTCCGGGGCTACCACGCCGTAGTGGTCCGCAGCCGACGCCCCGTTGCGGGCCGCACCGTTGCGCGGACGCGCGGAATCGGTGGAACTGCTGAGGAACTGCGCGTAGACGGAGCCGGTGGACGAATGGTTCGCCGTGGCCGGACCACTGCCGTTGGTGCTGTTGCCGGCTCCCGATTCCGGATTCCGGCTGTGCCGCGACCGCCCGTTGGTGCCGGTCGGCGACGCCGAGCCACCGCGGATGGCGTGCGACGTCTCGCCGAGGAAGCCGACCGGTCGATCATCGCTACGGTCCGCACCTGGCACGCCGGCCGGGATCGCGTGGTGGCCCGGTGTCGCCGAACCGATCGTGGCCCCAGTGTGTGCGGGTGCCACCGTGTGACCCACGGCGACGGAGGTGTCCGTGCGCTCCAGGGTTGCGGGTTCGGCCAGATCCTGACTTGCGGGGCCGCGGGCGGCGCCCTCTCGCGGATCCGCTGCCAGCCCGGCCTTTCCGTCGGCGAGCAGCGACGGCGGGAGGAGCAGGCGGGCGACGATGCCGCTGACCGGTGACGTGTTCAGTTCCACGTCGATGCCGAGGCGCCCCGCCAGCCGACCGACCACGTAGTGGCCCAGGTAGCGGGTGGAGGCCACGATGAAGTCCTGCTCGCCGCGCAGCCGGGCATTGGCTTCGGCGAGTTGCTCGGCGGGCATGCCGACGCCGTGATCGACGACGGCGAGCAGGTAGCCGCCCGCGACCTTGCGGCCGTACACCTCGACCTCGAGATCGGGCGGCGAGAAGGCCAGCCCGTTCTCGATGAGTTCGGCCAGGATGTGCGCCAGTTCGCTGACGACGGCGCCGGTCACCGCGATGTCGTCGATCCGGCGCAGCACCACCCGCCGGTAATCGTCGACCTCGGACAGCCCGGCCCGGATCACGTCGGTGAGCGCGATCGGCTCGGCCCACCGGCGCGGACTCGCCTCGCCGACCAGCACCAGCAGACTTTCGGCGTTGCGCCGCATACGGGTGGCCAGGTGGTCGAGTTCGAACAGGTTCGACAGTGCCTTCGGGTCGAGCTCCTCGCGTTCGAACTCGCTGATCAATCCCAGCTGACGGCGCACCAGGTTCTGATTGCGGCGGGCCAGATTCGCCATCGATTCGGTGGTGTTGCGCCGCACCAGCGCCTGCTCGGAGGCGAGGTCGAACGCGGTGGTCTGCACGCGATCCAACGCACCCGCGACAGCGGCGATCTCCACGCTCGCGCCGGGAGGCGTGCGCACGGAGGCGGGCGGATCGGGTTGGGCGTCGGCGGCACTGTGCCAGGCCGCGATCACCTCGGGTAGCCGGGTGGAGGCGACGTCGTCGGCTTCGGTCGCCAGCTGGGCCAGGGGGCGGACGATGGCCCTGATGCTGGCGAGGACGAGCGCGAACTCGGCGGCGATCGCCAACAGCGCGGCCAGGGCGAAGGCGGCCAGCATCAGCGCGGCGTCGCGGCGCAGTGTCTCGGCCCGCGCGCCGACGTCGTCCCCGATGACCTGCTGGACCTTGCGTTGCTCGTCGATGACCGCGGTCATCTGCGTCCACCACACGGCCGGGTCGACCTGCTGAACCAGCGGTCCCAGCGTCGAGGCGATCGCGACGTTCTCCGATTCGGTTGCCCGCGTGGCGTTCTCGCTTGCCAGCACCGCGTCCAGACGTGCCTGCTGGGCAGGCGTCGCGTCGTGGCCGAAGGCGGTGAGCGCGGCATTGCGGGCAGCGCGGATGTCGAGGAACTGCACGTACTCCCCCGGCGCGAATTCTCCGGCGGCGAAAACGCCGTTGAGGAAACCGCGTTCACGAGCCGCGAATTCCTTCGCGTCACCGAGCGCGTAGAGCGCTTGCAGGCCGTGCCGGACGGCCGGGTCACGCGCCTGGTCGAGACCGAGCGAGAGACGGTTCAGCGCGTCGATGCCGTCGGTGTAGAACTGGAACGCCGCCTGCCGGGTGACATTGCGATTGTCGACCTGGGAGCGGATCGCGGGCAGACCCGCCAGATGACCCAGCGCCGAGCGCACCTCCCCCGCACCGGGCGGGTTCCCCACGATGGCGTTCACCAGGGCATGCAGGGCGGCGTCGGTGCCCGTGCGCTGGTCGGTGACGGGTTGGCGCAGGCGCTGATCACCGCCGAGCAGACCGTTGCTCAGACCGCGTTCGCGCTGCACCTGCTGCACGAGGTCCTGCGCGGCCAGCGCGACCGCCACCGCGTCCACGGTCTCCCCACTGCGGCGGTAGGCGCTGACCTGTGTCGACATGGTCAGCCCGAGCAGCGCGAGCACCAGCACCAGCGACACCACCAGGATCCGGGCGAGCTGTCCGGAGATGGTGCGCGGCCGGATCAGCCCGGCGCCGGCCCGCTGCCCTCGAGCGCCGCCATCCGATCGGGTTCCGGTCGGGTTCGGCCGGGAACGTGCACGCACACCTACTCCTTGGCAATGCCACCGCAACG
Source organism: Nocardia sp. NPDC060220 (assembly GCF_042727815.1). NCBI lineage: Bacteria > Bacillati > Actinomycetota > Actinomycetes > Mycobacteriales > Nocardiaceae > Nocardia > Nocardia sp. NPDC060220. The sequence goes on along the minus strand of NZ_JBHWZY010000296.1, from coordinate 4,248 downwards.
TCGGTCACGGTGGCTCACGGAAAGTCAGGTGCAAACTTGCACTCCGCGCAGTGCGCGGTCAATGCGGAACGGTGTAAAGCAGCAATTCGTGCACTGATCTAAACATGCCGGAAATCCAGCGGGCTTTGTGTAGCCGAATGCTCACAGCCGCACCGGCGGCGAGTTGGTCGGCCGGTTCACTGCCGGATACATACAGGTCACCAGAGAGCGTGACACACAGCACATTTGATGCGACCGATCAGAAGCGGCAATTCGAATGCTCGACATCACTACCGGTTGCGGCGATGTCACGCAAATCGAGAAGCAAAGTCGTATCGATCAATTCGCGTTACCGAACGGTATTCGAGAGAATTACTCGCCGCCGAGAATTCCCAGCACCTGATCGGAGTAAAAGAACGGCTCGAGCCGCTCCCGGATCAGCCCGGCCAACACACCGTTGCGCTTGGCCGCCTCGATGACAGCCGGCCCGTAGCGCAGGATCTCGGTACTGATGTCGTCGGCATCGAGACCGAGTTCGGGCAGCATCGCCGAGAGCGTGTGGTCGCTGTACCTGGCGTAGAACACCTCGACGCACTCGCGCACGAGCAGGCCGAAGTACTCCTTCTCCCTGGTCGTCACCGCGATCTCGTAGCAGATCTGGACCAGCTCGTTGAGGTCCTTCTGGGTGAGGTATTCGCGCAGGCCCGCGACGGGTTCGTCGGCGTGCAGGTCCCAGAATTCCATCGCCGCCGAGTGCACGGGCGCGTCGCGCAGCATGTCGCGGATGGCGTTGTTGGTGCGCTTGAGCGCGAACAGCGCGCCCTTGCCCGCGAGGTCACCGACGAAGGTGCTGTCGGCGGCGACCTTCTTGGCCCGGTTGGCAGCGGACTGACCCAGCGACATCAGCGAGGAGACGCCCGGAATCTTCTCGGCGCGCTCGCGATTGGCCTGCATGAAATCGCCGATCAGCTTGTCGACGAAGCGCGAGGCCACCGTGGCGACGAGCGGGCTCTCGGTGAGCCGGTCCAGGATCCGCTCCTGGGCCTGGTGCATGCCGAAGATCTTCTCCAGCAATGCTTCCACCGGTTCGCGGTCGACCACGTCGCCGAGGGTGTATTCGGTGTTCGAGGCGATGTGGTCGTAGATGGCGTCGGAGAAGATACCGACGGTATCGGCGATCACGGGGCTGCCGCCGATGCGGTCGAACACGGTGGCCACCGTCTGCTCGCCCTGTTCCAGGGAAACCACGTCACCGAACCTGATCGACTCGCCGACGGCCAGCACGGCGGCCACATCGCGGGCGATCACCTCGGCGAACCGTTCACCGGTCACCTCGGCGAGCAGGAATTCCACCTGCGCATCGAGTAGTCGGTCGGCGATCTGGCGCGCCTGCGTCATCTGTGTGTCCACCCATCACGTCGTTACCGGAAGGGAGGACGCGTGGCTACTTCTCGCCGGAATCGTTGCCCTGCACCGATTTCCGGATCTGATCCAGCCGCTCACGCGCGGCCTTCTCCCGCGCCTCCCATTGCTCGTCGACGCTGCGACCCGCGGGAGTCTGCCGGTCGAGCTCGTCCATTCCCTGCGCGGTGCCGAAACGCTGCTCGACCTTATCCCGAACCGAGTCGAATGTCGGCACTCCGGAAGTGGAATATCCGCCGGTGGCGGTGGGTGCGCCGGTCACCGGTAGCCCGGACGGTACCGGCGGTACCGGCATCGCGCCTCCGACCTGCCCGGATGCGACGGGCACCACATCCGCGTCGATGACGTTCGTGTCCAGAGTCACAGGCGATCCGGTTTCGGCATGACCGATCTCAGCCTGGGCCAGCGCGGCGGCGACCGCGCCGAGCCCGGGGCGTCCGGCGACCGCGGCGCGCAGCACCGACACCAGCTCGTCGTCGGGCAGCGCAGCCAGGCGGCCGAGGAGTTCGCTCGTTTCGCTCATACCGCCAGGCTACGCAGAATCAGCGACCCTCGACGACGACCGGGCTGCGGCGTTATCGAGCCGCCCAGTCGGCGATGATCTTCGGCCACTGGGCGCCGAGCGTGTCGATCACATCGTTGTGACCCGCGCCGGGCACCACGATCAGCTGTTTCGGTTCCCGCGCCGCCGCGTACAGGCGTTCGGCGTGGCGCAGCGGGAGGAGTTCGTCGCGGTCACCGTGCATCATCAGGACCGGGACGCGCAGGTTCGCGATGTGCCGCAGGCTCGGATACGCGTTCGGGATCAGTGGCGCGGGCAGGAACGGGTAGACCGAACGCGCGGCGGCGCGCATGCCGCTGAACGTCGACATGAGGATCATGCCCGCGGGCGGATATTCGCCCGCCAGTTCGAGCAGTACCCCGCCACCGAGAGATTTGCCCAGGTAGTAGACCCGATCGGGATCGACTTCGGGTTGCTCGAGCAGGGCTTGGCGGGCAGCTCTGGCGTCGAGGTAAGTGCCCTGTTCGCTCGGGGTGCCCGTGCTGTGGCCGAAACCGCGGTAGTCGAAGGCGAGCACGTCGAAGCCGGCGTCGACCAGCAGCGCGATGATCGAGACGCGGTCGCCGATGGTGCCCGCGTTGCCGTGCGCGTAGAGGATGTGACCGCGGGGGCGCTCGGCCCGCACGAACCAGCCGTGCACATCGACGCCATCGGCGGTGCGCATGGTCAGATCGCGATAGTCCAGGCTGAGCGCCGCCGGGGTCTGGGCGACGTGCTTGTCGGGGTGGTAGACCAGCGCGTTGAGCACGCGCGTCGCGGGATGCCGGATCATTTGCCGCGGCCCGCCTGGAAGCCGAAGTCCCAGTTGTACAGGCGCGCGATCTCCACGACACCGCCGCCCGGTTGCCCGGCGGGCGGGCGGACGAAGCTGCCCTCGCGGCGCACCACGAACTCGCCGTCGACGTTCTCGAGCGCGAACAGCACCGCGTCGCGGGAGTTGTCGGTGCAGCCGTCGAGCGTCATCTCGATGGGCGCGGAATTCACCGTGTGCAGGGTGACGGTGGCGTGCACATTGCGGAAATCGCTGGCACCGTCGTAGATCGAGGCGAACACGAGGATGCGGCGGATGAACTGGGTGTAGTCGAGATTGACCGACAGGTTCTCGCCGGTGATGCTGGCACCGGTGCGGTCGTCCTGATCGAGGTGGATGAACGGCGGTTCGTAGAGGGCGCCGAAGCGGCGGTCGAGGGCTCGCACGGAACCGATCGCGCCGTTGACCAATTCGAAGAAGCAGCACAGGTCGAGGTCGATGTTCTTGCCGCGGAGTTTCCCGAAGAGGCGGCCGGTGGCGGCCATCGAGGTCCAATTGAGGTTCACGCGCATGACGCCGCCGGTGGCGCCGTGTTTCGTCAGGGAGACCGACGGGGCTTCCTTGGTGAGCGAGACCTTGGCGAGGTCGACCGGAGGTGGTGGGGGCGGAGCGAACTGGGGGTTGCGCTGGGGTGGGATGCCGGGCTGGTTCGGCGGCGGCGCGTACTGCTGCTGATTCGGCGGGAACACCGGGGTCGGCGGGCTCGGCGGCGGGGTGTGGGGCCGGTTCGGCTGAGGCGCGGGGATGAAGGGCTGTGTCGGCGGGGCGTACGACTGTTGCGGAGTCGGCTGCCCCGAGCCGAACGGCTGCGGGGGCGCGGGAGGCGCGGGAGGCGCGGGAGGCGCGGGAGGCGCGGGAGCATCGTCGACGGAGATGCCGAAATCGGTAGCGAGCCCGGCCAATCCGCTGTCATAACCCTGGCCGACCGCACGGAACTTCCACGCACCCTGGCGGCGGTACAGCTCGCCGAGCACGAACGCGGTTTCCGTGGTCGCCCCGCTGCTGTCGAACCGCGCGACCTCGGCGCCGTTCGCGGTGTCGATCACCCGGATGTAGAGCCCGTGGAACTGACCGAAGGTCCCCCCGTCGGCGGACGCGGCGAGCACGATCGTCTCGATCTCCGGCTCGACCTGCCCGAGATTCACCGACAGCGCGTCGACAACGATGTGTCCCTGCTGTTTTCCTTCGTGCCGCACCGCGCCCGAGGGATGCACGGCCTGGTTGTAGAACACGAAGTCGTCATCGGAGCGCACCTTCGCCCCGGCGAGCAACAGCGCGGACGCGTCGGCATCGGGCACACCCGGCCCCGACTGCCAACCCAATTCGACGCGGACCGCGGAAGCAGGCACCGCGACGTTGGCACCTTTCATCATCGACACACCCTCCAACCTAGCCCGCCCCCGGTCCGAGCCCAACCGCTCGCCCCCACTCCCCGCACACCACCGCCGAATTCTGGCGTCGTGCCGCGAAGGTG
>NZ_JBHWZY010000295.1:0-7500 GCF_042727815.1 Nocardia sp. NPDC060220 | reverse complement strand
GGGTAGAAGCGCCGGCATGGCCAAGACGCCGCTGCCGCCCACGGTCGTCCAGTTTCCGGCGGTGGCGACCGCGGTCAACCTGCCGAAGATCCTGTCCGACGGCAAAACCTTCGATCCGGCCGGAATGAAGGCGGAGGGCCCCGGCGGCTACAACTACAACGAACTTCAGGCGATCATGAATTCCCTGTCGACGGTTCCCGGGAATCTGGCTCACACCGCGTTGTATTGGGGCAGATTGGCAGGCTGGCTCAAAACGGGTTTCGACGACCTGAACGCCAAAGTTGAAGCGAGCAAGAAGAGCTGGACCAGCCCGGGCGGCGCCACGCGCGCCATGTCGGCGATGTCGGCCTATCACGAGGCCAACGGACTGCTGGTCGATCAGACCAAACAGGTGGCCGCCGCACTCGATTACACCGTCGGCTGGGTCAACGCCACCTCCAAGGGGCTGGCGACCGCGCTCATGTTGCCCCGGTGCTACTCCGATCCCAACGGCTCGCAGGCACAGGCCGACAAGGAGGCCTGCGCGAAGAACGGCCGCCAGGTCATGTGGAACACCTACGTTCCCGGACTCAACAGCACCACGAGCCACATTCCCACGCTGCCCGATCCGACCGCGCCGTCCTCCGGGGACGGAACCGGCAACGGGAACGGAAACGGCAACGGGAACGGAAATGGGAACGGCTCCGGAAACGGCAGCGGGAGCGGCTCCGGTTCGGGGAGCGGATCGGGTTCGGGCGACACCTCCGCCGCGTTCAAGAAAGCCATGGCGGAGCTGCAGGAGCAGAAGTCCGGTAGCCAGCTGGGTAATGGCAGCGGGGATACCACGGGCAACGGCTCGCCGGGGTCGACCGGTTCGACAGGATCGACGGGGTCGTCCTCGACCGATCAGCTGACCTCGGCCCTGCAATCCGGTCTCGAACAGGCCAGTTCCGCCGCGCAGTCGGCTGTGGAACAGGCGACCTCGGCCGCGGAACAGAGTGCCCTGGCGGGTATTCCGAGCTCCGCGGCGCTCGGTTCCCTGCAGGACCAGGCCAAGAAGGCGCTCAGCGCGGCGAGCAAGGGCGGCGGTGGCGGCGGTGGCTCGGGTTCCGGCGGTGGTGGCGCCGGTGCGGGCGCCGCGCCGCTATCGCCGAGCCTGGACAGCGCGTCCAAGCTGTTCCCGCGGGCTTCGGCCACCACAGGGATGGAGGGCTTCCGCACGGGCGTCGCGTCGTCGGCGGCCGGTTCGCCGATGGGTGGTATGCCGATGTCGCCGATGGGTGGGGCCGGCGGTGGTCAGGGCCAGCAGAAGGAACACAAGCGGGCCGACTACCTCGACTCGACGACCCACTTGGACGAAGCGCTCGGTGACGCGCCGATCGTCGCGAGGCCGGTGGTGGAACAGTGACGCCCACCTGGGAATTCACCGGCGACGAGTTCGATGCGCTGTGGGCAGGCATCGACGAGGAGTACATGCCGGACCCGTTCATCCACAGCAGTGAGCCGAGCACCTCCGAGGCGGCGGAGTTCACGCTGAAACACAACTGGATGACGATCAAGCAGCGCTGGGGGCACGAGCTCGACGACATCATCGACGTGCTCACCCATCCCGATATCCGGCTGATCGTGCGCGGCTACGGCGGCGGCGAGCGACTCACCGATCCCGCGTTCTCGGTGCGCATGCTCGCGGCGCGCAAGGGCGACGTGGGCTATCTGGTGCGCCAGCGCCCCGGCCGCACCCTGTACCACGCTGAGGGATTCGTGATCACCCGCCATGACGCGCTGTCTCTCGGTGACGTCGTCGCAGGCCACCTGCCCCCGGCGGAAGCGGGGCGCGGCCAGGAGATCCGCCTCGACGAACCGGCCGACGACCAGCTCGATCACTCCTACGGCCGCTCGCTGGTTCAGCACTACGACGACGATGCCGCGGTGCGGACGCTGACCTTTCAGCAGGCGCCGCTCGACCGCGACGGTTTCATCGACATCGAGCAGGGCTGGTCGCGATTCGGTCCGCGCGGCATCGTGCGCTTGCGGCTGGGCTGGCGCGACCTGACCGACGACGGTCGCTACGTGCTGGTGCCCGGCACGCCGCGGGTGGCGGTCGGCGCCGATCGCAGGCGGGTGGTGTCGCTGATCAACACTCAGATCGCCGAAGTTGTCAGAGCCATCAGGGACGATCGGGCGTAATGATGCCGGGCCAGACGGAAGGGGGAGTCGTGGACGAGTTTCCGACCGAGTTCAGCGCGTCGTCGGTGACGGGCGCGATCGTGGTGCGTACCACCGAGCAGGGGCTGCCGGTGGGGATCACGGTGGATCGCGAACAGGTCCGCCGCGACCCCGCCGAGCTGGCCGCCGAGATCCTGCGGTTGTGCCAGAAGTCGGCCAAGCGGGCGGGTCTGGCACGGCGTAATCAGCTGGCGGAGGCGGGGTTCGACCCGGCGCTGCTGGCGGCGACGGGACTGCCCACCGAGACCGAGGTCGCGGCGGCGGAGATCGTCGAGGAGCAGGAATACGACACCGAGCCGGACAGCTGGCTGCGGTCGGTCTAGCGAGCGAAGAGGGGAGGACAAGGCGATGGTCGAGACCATGGACGAGCTGATCGCGAAGGTGCAGGGTCAGCTCTATCGGTTGCAGGATCTGGCCGATGCCACCAATGGCATCCGGGCGCAGGAGGTTTCGCCCGACGGCGCGGTGACGGTGACGGTCGACGGTGCGGGCGCGCTGGTCGGGCTCGAGTTCAGCGCGGCGATCGCCAAGTTGTCACCGGCGGATTTCGAGCGGGTGCTGGTACAGACCGCGCAGGCCGCCGCGCACCGCGCCTTCGGTGAGCGAGCCGAGCTGGTAACGGCGTACAACCGGGCCGGTACGTGAGATTCAACTGATCTTCACCGCAGATTTGTGTGGTGTCAGGGCCGGACGGGTAGATAAAGTAACGAAACACCATGGGCTGTTTCGAGATTGGACGATAGCCATGAACCATGTTGCGGTAGTTCCGGACGCAGTTCGTGCGTACGCGGGTGCCTCGGCCACGATGGCGGCGGGGGTCGCCCAGGCAGGCGCGGTCGACCAGGTCGCCACGATGGCCGCCGCGGTGCCCGTGTTCGGCCTGATCGGCCAGGAATTCCTGATGTCGTTCGCGTACGCGCAGGCCAACCACCTCACCTCGGTGGCCCAGCTGGCCGCGGTGCACGCGGGTACCGCGTTGACCGCCACCCAGGCCGCCGCTACCTATGAGGGCGCCGACGGCGCGTCCAAGCTGGGTATCTCGGCGGTCGATCAGTAGCGATGACGTATCCAGGGGGAGATTCGGCCGGCGTGGCAGCGTCGGTCGATCCGACTGTGCTCGAGGTGCTGCGCGGTAGTTCGTTTGCGCCGATGCTCGATCAGCCGGTGAGCCAGGTGCTCGGCTCGATGGGGTTGCCGCAGCTGCCGCAGCTGCCCGAGTTCATCCAGCTGCCGGAAATGCCCGCGCTGCCGACGATCGATCTGACGGCGCTGATGCAGCCACTCACCGAGCTGGCCTCCGCGTTCGGCACCGGTGCGCTCGGCAGTACCGGCGCGACCTCGGGCACCGGTACGTCGAGCAATCCCGCTGAGGCACTGACGAATATCTCCTCGGTGCTCGAGACCGTGATGTCGCTGGGCTCGACCGCGCTACAGACGGTGATGCAGCTGTGGCAGAGCGCCGCGGCGACGGAGGCGACCACCAAGGCGACCGCGGCGCAGTCCGACGGCGCCAAGCTCGCCACCCAGAGCACCCAGGAGAAGGCGGTGCTCGCCCAGGCGGCGGGCAATGTCGCGGTCGGCGGCGCGAAGCTGGCCGCGGTGATCGCCCGGTACTCGGCCACCCTGGCGCTCGCTCCGCTCTACGTGCTCACTCCGGGTGGTCAGGCGGTGCTGATCGCGGCGACCATGGAGGCGATGGCGGAGGGTCTGGCGATCACGGCCGAGACCAAGGCCGAGATGGTGGCGCGCAGCGGCGAGATGGTGCAGGCGGGTGAGAAGGTCGAGGTGACCAACGCGCCGTCCGGCGTCGACGCGGGCAGCGAGTCGCTGAGCCAGCTGATGAGCCTGATCACGCCGTTGATCAGTACCGCGAGCACCGCGGTCTCCTCGCTCGGTTCGCTTGCCGAACAGGTGAGTTCGCTGTCGACCAGTACCACCGGCTCGACGACCACCGGTACCGAGATCTCCGCGACCGGTGAGGAATCCGCCGAGGAGCTGGCCGCCGCGAGTGGCGGTGCCGGCGGAGGCGGCGCGATCGGTGGGGTCGGTGCGATCGGCGGCGTCGGGTCGTCGTCGTCACCACTGAGTCCGTGGCAGGGCGGTCGCGCCAGTGGTCTGTCCACTGTGGGTGCCACCGGTGCGGTCGGCGGCGCGGGCGGCACCACCTCCGGCGGCGCGAACACGACCACGGCATCGGCAGGCGGCTCGTCGCCGGGAATGATGCCGATGGGCGGTGCCGGCGCGGGCATGCCGATGGCGCGCGCGGTGGAGGGCGGCGGCAACGAGGCCGTGCACTCGCAGCTGGTCACCGGAAACCACGGCGACGAAGTCGTCGGCCAGATCGCGGGGGTGGCGACCCCGGTCGTCGGCGCCGCCGAACCGGTGGTCACCGATGCTCCGCCGGACAAAGAACTCTCACTGTGACGCGGCACGACCATGACAGGAGTGGCAGATGAGTAACACCTTCGAATTCGATTCGGCCGCGGCGAGCAAAGCCGCGGCAGCGCTGGACGGCATCGCCGACCGGCTCACCACCGAACTGACCGCCGTGGTACCGGCGTTGCACGTGGCACCGGCCGGTACCGAGGAGGTGTCGGTGCGTGCCGCGAACACGGCCAACGGCGTCGCCGACGACTACCTGACCAGCGCCGAGGCGGGTGCGCACGAGATGAACAAGCTCGCCGCCACCTTGCGCGCGCAGGTGAGCGAGTTCGACCAGATGGAAACCGACAACACCAGCGGCTTCAACGGATAATGATCGAACCACCGCAGCCCGGCTTCACCGGAGTGGTGTGGGAGGCGCGCGAGCCCGACAAGCTCGCCACCGACCTCACCGCCGGTGCCGGACCGATGCCGATGGCCGACGCGGCCGCCGCCTGGACGCGGCTCGCCGCGGCCTTCGGCGCGGCCGTGCTCGACTACGAGCAGGTGCTGCAGACTTTGCGTGGTTCCTGGAAGTCCGGGAGCAGCGAGCTCGTGTGGGAACGGATCTCGACGCTGCGCGAGTGGTTGCTCGAGACCGCGGCGGCCGCGACCGCCAACGCGGCCAGGATGCAAGCCCAGGTCCTCGCCTACGAGGTGGCGGCCATCGCCATGCCCAATACCGCCGACATCGCCGCGATCACGGCGATGCAGCAGGCACTGGAACAGGTCGGCGCCGCCCTCGGTGCGCCGATCAAGGCCATCGCGGCGCAGACCGACGCCGATGCCGACATGGCCAAAGCCGTTGCCTCCCGGGTGATGCGCAGCTACGAGGCGGCCACCGAACCGCTGGCGACGCCGTGGTTGCACGCGCCGCCACCGCCGATCGCCCCGGAAGCCGCGCTCACCGGCGAGAAGTCGGGTCAGAGCGCGTCGCCGACGCCGAGCGCCGGGGCGATGCCCGGGATCGGCGCGATCGGCCTCGGCGCGCTGCCGTCGATGCCGACTCCGGTCCAGACCGCTTACCGCGCACCGACTTTCGTTCAGTCAGCGACCACGGTCGGAGCCACGACACAGGCGGCGCCGGTCACCACCACCCCGGCCGGGCAGTCGGCGCCGCTCGTCCCCGGCGCGATGGCGCAAGGCGGCGGCCAGGACTCGGCTGCCCGCTTCCCGCGCGCGGGCCTGGCCTACGAGGAGTCCGACCAGCTGGTCGCCGAAGGCGAGATCCAGGCCGCGCCCGCGGTGCTCGGCGTCGCCGAGCGCGCCGCCGCGCAGACCGGCGGCACCGCCACCGCGGAGGGACGGCCATGACCACGCTCACCAACGACGCGCTGCTCGCCGTCGCCGACCGGCTCGGTGTGCAGACCCTGCCGCTGGTGCTCGCCGTCGGCCCGCAGCAGGACACCTTCGACGCCTGGCGCGCGGCCCGCGACGCCGCGGTCGCCGAACTCACCGCCACCGGCATCTTCGACAGCTACGGCGATGTCGAACCCGATTTGGCGGGCGCGCTGCACACCCTGGCCCAACCCGACGCCGAACTCGTCGCCCGTGGCTACGGTGACGACGGCAGGCGGCGAATCTGCCTGGCCCGCCGCGGTTCCGGCCACGCCAGCGCGGTACGCACCGGCGAGACCTTCGAGATCGCCACCGATGCCATCGACGGATCCGACCGCGAACTCGCCCGCCTGCTACTGGCCGCGCTGCCGACCTGCGCGCCCGCCGAGGTAGCGCCGGTGAGCGTCGCTGCCGACGACCTGGCGGCGCGTCTCGACGCGGCCGGCACAACTTCCCAGTACGTGGACGCGATGTATGCGCTCGGTATCGACGCGCACCAGGCGACCGTGCTCGGCGCGGCCTTCGGCACCTGCCATGGCTACACCGAGATCGTCGCCGTAGTCCACCACGACGGGCTGACCACCCGAGCCCCTGGCGCGGTCGCGGTGTACGACACCGCGCGCGGCCGGATCGTCGTAGCGCCGATGACGGCGCCCGACGGGCAGGTGTGGTCGACCATCACGCCGGGCACCGATCACCGCCTCACGCAGGCGATCGGTGCGCTCCTCGAGGGGCTTCCCGGTGGGGGGTGGCGGCCAGATTAAGCCATCTCTCGTTTCAACCATCAAGTAGGAAAGGTTCGGCACATGCCCCCTCAGGGACCAGTAGGTGTAGAAGCAGGCGGCGTAGACGGCGTCGTCTCCAAGCTCGAAAGCAGCATCGGCAACCTCCGCACGTCGGTCGGCCAGATCGATGACGCCGCCCAGGCCGTGCTCCGCGGCTGGAAGGGTGACGCCTCCGACGAGTTCGTGAAGGTCGCCCAGGCCTGGCACGACGAGTCCGATGCACTGAACAAGAAGTTCGACCGGCTCACCGAAGCGGTCAGCTCCGGCAAGTCCACCCTGGTGAACATGGACGGCCAAGGCCTGTCCGGTGGCGGTTCCACCGGCGGTGGCGGCGGCTACACCAACCTCTGACCGCGATTCAGACACGAACAGGAACTGAGCTATGACCATTCTTTATGATCCCGCGGCGATGAACGAGCTGTTCAGCGACCTGCAGACCTACGGCGGGAAGATGAAGGGCGAAATCGACGAACTCGAGGGCGCCGCTTCGGATTTCCGCAACAACCTGCAGGGTGACCAGGCGATCTCGACCTTCGACACCGCGCACAAGAACGTCACCACCGAGCTGACCGACACGCTCGACAAGCTCGACAAGCTCGCCGCTCAGGTCGAGTCCGCGCTGAACCGCGCGCTCGAGGCCGACGGCAAGGTCGGCGACGGTTTCGCTGATTTCTAGGAGCTGAGTTATTGGAGCGCTGGCGCGCTCGAGCGCGGCCCCTGAGGGGCCACCCGAAAAACGGGGCGGGACTCG
>NZ_JBHWZY010000294.1:0-7505 GCF_042727815.1 Nocardia sp. NPDC060220 | reverse complement strand
ACGCCGTGGCAACACCGGAGCAGCTCGATTCCGCCCTGCGCAAGGCCACGAAATACACCTTCGACCGGCTCGACGTCGACGGTTCCTGCTCCACCAACGACACCGTGCTGCTGCTGGCCAACGGCGCCAGCGGCGTCGCGCCCGCGCAGGAGGATCTCGACGCCGCGGTGTTCACCGTGTGTGACGACCTGGCCGCGCAGCTGATGGCCGACGCCGAGGGCGTCACCAAGCGGGTCCAGGTCACCGTCACCGGCGCAGCCTCCGAGGACGAAGCGCTCACCGTCGCCCGCGCGGTCGCCCGCGACAGTCTGGTCAAGACCGCGCTGTTCGGCTCCGACCCGAACTGGGGTCGCGTGCTCGCCGCCGTCGGCATCGCACCGGTGACCCTCGACCCGAACCGGATCGCGGTGTCGTTCAACGGCAATCCGGTCTGCGTCGACAGTGTCGGCGCGCCCGGCGCCCGCGAGGTCGACCTGTCCGGCGGGGACGTCGACGTGCTGATCGAGCTCAATGTGGGGGAGGGCACCGCGATGGTGCGCACCACCGACCTCTCGCACGCCTACGTCGAAGAGAACTCGGCGTACAGCTCATGAGTAACAGTGTGGTGCACACTCTTTCGGCGCTGGACAAGGCGCACGTGCTCGCCGATGCGCTGCCGTGGCTGCAGAAGTTCCGCGACAAGATCGTGGTCGTGAAGTACGGCGGCAACGCCATGGTCGACGACGAACTCAAGTCGGCCTTCGCCGCCGACATGGCCTTCCTGCGCACCGTCGGCGTGCATCCCGTAGTCGTGCACGGCGGTGGCCCGCAGATCAACGCCATGCTGAAAAGGCTCGGCATGGAAGGCGAATTCCGCGGCGGCTTCCGCGTCACCACCCCCGAGGTGATGGACGTGGTCCGGATGGTGCTCTTCGGTCAGGTGGGCCGTGAGCTCGTCGGGCTCATCAACGCGCACGGCCCGTACGCGGTCGGCATCTCCGGTGAGGACGCGCACCTGTTCACCGCCACCCGGCGCACCGTCGCCGTGAAAGGTGTCGCCACCGACATCGGCCTGGTCGGCGACGTCACCGAGGTCAACCCCGGCGCCGTGCTCGACCTGATCGACGCGGGCCGCATCCCGGTGGTCTCCACCATCGCCCCCGACGCCGACGGCGTGGTGCACAACATCAACGCCGACACCGCCGCCGCCGCACTGGCCGAGGGCATCGGCGCCGAGAAACTCGTCGTGCTCACCGATGTCGAGGGCCTCTACACCGACTGGCCGGACCGCTCCTCGCTGACCAGCCGGATCGACGCCGACGCGTTGGCGAAGTTGCTGCCGCGCTTGGATGCGGGCATGGTGCCGAAGATGGAAGCGTGTCTGCGCGCCGTGCTCGGCGGGGTCCCCAGTGCCCACGTGATCGACGGGCGCGTCCCGCATTCGGTACTACTGGAGCTGTTCACCGGAGAAGGAATCGGAACCATGGTGACCCCTGCCGGGTCGCCGGATGGAACGCAATCATGAGCGAAACAGAGATGCTGCAGCAGCGGTGGTCGGCCGCGATGATGGACAACTACGGCACCCCGAAGGTCGCGCTGGTGCGCGGCGCCGGTGCGGTGCTCTACGACGCCGATGGCAAGCGCTACATCGACTTCCTCGGTGGCATCGCGGTCAACAGCCTCGGCCACGCCCACCCCGCCATCCTGGAAGCGGTCACCCAGCAACTGGGCACGCTCGGCCACGTGTCGAACCTGTACGCCAGCGAGCCCGTGATCGAGCTGGCCGAGAAGCTCCTGGCCCACTTCGGCGACGGTGAGGGCAAGGCGTTCTTCTGCAACTCCGGCACCGAGGCCAACGAGGCCGCGTTCAAGATCGCGCGGCTCACCGGGCGGTCCAAGATCGTCGCCGCCGAGGAGGCGTTCCACGGACGCACCATGGGCGCGCTCGCCCTGACCGGTCAGCCCTCCAAGCGGACACCGTTCGAGCCGATGCCGCCCGGCGTCGTGCACGTGCCCTACGGTGACGCCGCCGCGCTCGAAGCCGTGGTCGATTCCGACACCGCCGCGGTGTTCCTCGAACCGATGATGGGGGAGAGCGGTGTGGTCGTCCCGCCGTTCGACTATCTCGCCAAGGCGCGGGAGATCACGTCCAGGGCCGGGGCGCTGCTGATCCTCGATGAGGTCCAGACCGGAATCGGGCGCACCGGAACATTTTTCGCGCACCAGGCGGCGGGCATCGTGCCCGACGCGATCACCCTGGCCAAGGGGCTCGGCGGCGGCCTGCCGATCGGCGCGGTGCTGGCCCAGGGCCGCGCCGCCGAACTGCTCACGCCGGGTCTGCACGGCACCACCTTCGGCGGCAATCCCGTCTGTGCCGCAGCGGCTTTGGCCGTGCTGCGCACGATCGACTCCGACAACCTGCTGACCCACGTGGAGTGGGTGGGCAAGAAGCTCAGCGACGGCATCGCGTTGCTCGAGCATCCGGAGATCGACCACGTGCGTGGTGCGGGTCTGCTCATCGGCATCGTGCTGAAGAACGACATCTCCGCCTATGTCGACGAACGGGCGCGCGAGGCCGGCTACCTGCTGAACCCCGCCAAGCCCGACGTGATCCGGTTGGCGCCACCCCTGGTGCTCACCGAAACCCAGGCCGACAATTTCGTCGCCGACCTGCCCGAGATCCTCGACAAGGCCGCCGCCGATGCTAAGGGAGCGACCAAGTGACCCTGCGTCATTTCTTGCGCGACGACGATGTGACGCAGGCCGAACAGGCCGAGATCCTCGCCATCGCCGCCGAATTGAAGAAGGACCCCTTCGCGCACCGGCCGCTAGACGGCCCGCGCGGAGTCGGGGTGATCTTCGAGAAGAACTCCACCCGCACCCGCTTCTCGTTCGAGCTGGGCATCGCTCAGCTCGGCGGGCATGCGGTGGTCGTCGACGGTCGCGACACCCAGCTGGGTCGTGAGGAGACCCTCGGCGACACCGGCAGCGTGCTCTCGCGCTACGTCGATGCCATCGTGTGGCGGACCTTCGAACAGTCCCGCCTCGACGAGATGGCCGTCACCGCGACGGTTCCCGTGGTGAACGCGCTGTCCAACGAGTTCCACCCCTGCCAGGTGCTCGCCGATCTGCAGACGATCAGCGAGCGCAAGGGCTCGCTCGCCGGGCTGAACCTCACTTACTTCGGCGACGGCGCCAACAATATGGCGCACTCGCTGTTGCTCGGTGGCGTGACGGCGGGCATGAACGTGACCGTGGCCGCGCCCGCGGGCTTCGAACCGCTGCCGTGGATCCTGGACGCCGCCGCCAAGCGCGCCGCGGAAACCGGTGCGACCGTGTCGGTCACGGGTGACCCGGTGGTCGGTGCCACCGGTGCCGACGTGCTGGTCACCGACACGTGGACCTCCATGGGCCAGGAGAACGACGGTCTCGACCGCGTCGGCCCGTTCCGCCCGTTCCAGCTGAACACCGAGCTGCTCGCCCACGCGACTCCGGAAGTGATTGTGCTGCACTGTCTTCCGGCGCACCGGGGCGAAGAGATCACCGACGAGGTGCTCGACGGTGGGCACAGTGTGGTCTGGGACGAAGCCGAGAATCGCCTGCACGCGCAGAAGGCGCTGCTGGTGTGGCTGCTCGCGAAAGCCGCCGCGTGAGACCGCGAACCGGGGCCGGCGTGGAGGCTGGGCGATGAGCGCGCCCGAAAAGGGCTCGCCCGCGATCGCTCGCACCCGCGCCGGCCGCCAGTCACGCATCATCGAACTGCTGACCTCGCATTCGGTCCGCAGTCAGACCGAACTCGCCGCGCTGCTGTCGGCCGAGGGGATCGAGACCACCCAGGCCACCCTGTCGCGTGACCTCGACGAACTCGGCGCGGTGAAACTGCGCGCGGCCGACGGTGGCGCGGGCGTCTACATCGTCCCTGAGGACGGCAGCCCCGTGCGTGGGGTCACCGGCGGCACCGGCCGCCTGTCCAAACTTCTCGGTGACCTGCTCGTCTCCACCGACGCCAGCGGCAACCTCGCCGTCCTGCGCACCCCGCCCGGCGCCGCCCACTTCCTGGCCAGCGCCCTCGACCGCGCCGCCCTGCCCTACATCGTCGGCACGATCGCCGGCGACGACACCATCGCCGTCATCGCCCGCGAGCCGCTCACCGGCGCCGAACTGGCGGCGAAAATCGAAGACCTGGCCTGAGCGCCGCTAGCGCTGGGCGCGAAGGCCGGCCAGCGCCACGTCGGTGAGCAGTGGGGCGGACTCCGGGGCGGCCTGGCAGCCCGCGCCGATGCCGTGGCCGAGGCGCAGGATGTCGCGGGGGCTCACCTCGGGGCGGATCTCGCCTGCCTCCTGTACCGGGATCAGAACGCTGCCCGCGGCCTCGGCCAGCAGGGCGGAGCAGGCGGCGAAAGTGTCCGAGGTCCGGTCGATGGCGGCTTTGAGAGTGGTTGCCAGGCCGTGCTTTTCGAGAATGTAGGTGACCAGCTCGCCGAACCAGGCGTCGAACGCGTCGAGGGGGGCGTGCGTTCGGCGTAGTTCGTCTGCCCGTGCGGCGAGTGTCTCGATATTGGCGCGATACACCGCTTCCATCAGCGTGGTGCGATTCGGGAAGTGGCGATACAGCGTTCCGGGACCGACCCCCGCGCGTCGCGCGATGTCGTCCAGCGGTGCGTCGGTGCCGTGCTCGGCGAACGCGTCGCGGGCGCAGTCGACGATGCGCTCGTAATTGCGGCGTGCGTCGGCGCGCATCGGCCGCGACGGTGCGTCCACAAGATCCTCCACTGGAAACGGATGAAGTCTCCGTTTAGTCTTGCGGAACCGGAGACTTTCTCCCTATGCTAGCTCTGTCATAAACGGAGACTCTCTCCGTTTGAGTTCCTTTCTGATGGAGCGTTCTTGACTACCACCACTTTCTTGGAAAAACCCCAGGTAGACCGGGTTCGGCCACGGCTCGTCCTGGTCACTTTGCTGACCTGTCAGCTCATGATCATCCTCGACATCACCGTGATGAATGTGGCGCTGCCGCACATCAGGGCCGACCTCGAGTTCAGTGCAACCGGCCTGTCCTGGGTGATGAACTCCTACACGCTGGTCTTCGGTGGCCTGCTGCTGCTCGGCGGTCGAGCCGGCGACCTGTTCGGCAGGCGCCGGATGTTCATCGCGGGCGCGCTGCTGTTCACCCTCGCCTCGCTGGCCGGCGGGCTGGCGCCTTCGGCTGGATGGTTGCTCGCGGCCCGCGTGCTCCAGGGCATCGGCGGGGCAATGGCCGGTCCCAATACCCTTGCGCTGCTGACTACTACGTTCACCGAGCCCAAGGTGCGGATTCGAGTGCTCGCTCTGTTCTCCGGCATGTCGAGCGCCGGTTTCGCGATCGGCTTGATCGTCGGCGGGTTGCTCACGGAATGGTTCGGCTGGCGCTCGGTGCTGTTCATCAATGTGCCGTTCGGCCTGGTCATCGCGGTACTCGCACTGCGGTACCTGCCTGATTTGCCGCGTCGCGCCGCTCGGCTCGACCTGCCGGGCGCGGTGACGGCGACCGCGGGCGTGGCCGCCCTGGTCTACGGTTTCATCAGTGCCGCCTCGCACGGTTGGGGCGCGGCGGGCACCGATATCTGGCTCGCGATCGGGGCGGCCTTGCTGGCCGCCTTCATAGCGATCGAACTGCGTGCGCCACAACCACTTCTGCCCCTGCACCTTTTCGCCGATCGCAACCGCGCCGCCGGCTATCTGAACATGTTCCTCGGGCCGATGGCAGGCATGTCGATGTTCTTCTTCCTCACCCAGTATCTGCAAGATGTGCTGGGGATGAGTTCGTTGGCAACAGGTTTCGCGTTCCTGCCGACGGCGGTGCTGATGTTCGCGATGATCCGACTGATCCCGCGGCTGCTGGCGCGTTTCGGCCCCAAGCCGGTGACGTTGACCGGCGCCGTCGCCATGGTCACCGGACTCGTGCTACTGACCAGGCTTTCGGAGGACTCCGGCTACTTCCCCCTGCTGTTCGTGGCGATGGTCGCGATGGGCTGCGGTATCGGGCTGGCGTTCTCGCCGCTGAACGTGATCATCATGTCCACGGTCTCGCCCGACGAGGCGGGTGCGGCGGGCGGCGCCTTGCAGACCATGCAGCAGACCGGCGGCGCGCTGGGCTTGGCGATCCTGGTGACGATCTTCGGCACCGCCGCGCGCGACGCGGGCGGTTCACCGACCCACGCCCTGGTCGGCGGCATGACCGCCGCCTTCGCGGCAGCCGCCGTCATCGCCGCCCTGACCTTCCTGGTCGCACTCACCTTCCGCAGCGTCCGCTCGCCGCGGTGAGCGCACGCGACCTGTGCCGAGGTGCCAGAGCGCGGCGTAGGCGGCCCAGGCGACAACCGTCGCCCGAGCCGCACCGACGATCGTGTGTCGGATCAGGTCGTAGGTACTGACCCGGGTGACCGGGTCGTCGACGGCGAGTGCCGCACCGATGACCGGCGCGGCGAGCAGCACGGCGACGACGGCCCGGTGCGTCCACGTGGGTGGGCGAACCTTGCGCCGGGTGCGGCGCACCACGAGGTAGGTGAGGACCGCCGTTCCGGCGAGAGAGGAGAGATAGCCGAGGACGTTGTAGGTCTTGTGCGGCTCGATGACCGACGTCCGCAACAGAGCCGAGTGCTGGACCACGAAACCTGTTGTCTGAGTGAAAGAATCCCAGACCACGTGTGTCGCGGCACCGAGTACCAGGGCGGTGACCGTCGAAACCGTCGCGAGCTCCGCTGATCTGGGATCAGGGGACGAGGCGGGCGCCAGGCCGAGAAGCGCCGAGGCCGGGCCGGCGGAAAGCCGGAAAGCGACGAGTAGCACCAGGCCGATCAGCAGGTCCCAGCACAGAACGCCGACAACCGAGTGGGTTGTGGTGCCGGACAGGGGGCCGGGCAGGTAGTAACCGACGTCGGGGGCGATGGATCCCGCGACGAGTGCGGGAAGGGGGAGATATCGAGCGAAGGGCAGCACCGCGACGGGATGGGCGAACGTGATCGGCACGCAATCACCGTAATCGGCGGTGGTGCTGGGCTACTCGGGCTGCGGAGTCGTTCGGTTCCGCGACAGGCGTTGCCATGTCCAGTCGACGTGGACATCGAGTGGAGAGTCGGGTGTGACCATCCGGGGTGCGGTGTTCAGGCCGTTGGGTGGGCCGGACTGGGCCTCCACCGACAGGGATTGCTCCGGCAGGGTCCAGACGACTACGTCATGGACGGGGCTGGTGATGGTGAATGCCAGGAATCCGGGCCAGGTGAGGCGGGCGAGGACGCCGTTGGGCATGCCGAAGCAGTCGTCCCACGGTGGCGGCGTCGGCGCGATCTCGCGGCCGGTGGGCAGGTAGTCGTCGCCGCGTTCATACTGCCACGCCGGGTCGAAATCGAGTCGCACCGGCCCGGTCGCGGGCGGGGCTTCGCGCAGGAACCACGGATGCCAGCCGCCCTGGGCGGGGACGGCGTCGTGGTCGGTGGCGATGCGCATCGCCAGGGTGAGGTCGGTGTCGGTGAGGGTGAACGTCTGGG
>NZ_JBHWZY010000293.1:0-7519 GCF_042727815.1 Nocardia sp. NPDC060220 | reverse complement strand
CCGTTGCTTGCTCCTTCGTCGCCTACGCAACGGCGCCTCAACAGCGGGACGGCCGCGAACGGCAGGCTGCGCCTGCCTGCCCCTCCTCGAGGTCGGGGCGTGCGGGGTTGCGTTGGCGGGGAAAACGAGGGAACGAAGGGCCCGGGTTGTGCCGGGTGCGGGGAACAAGGGGCCCGGGTTGTCCCGGGTGTGGGGTCTCGGGACGTAGACTGATGGCCGTGCACAAGGTGTTTCGAGTATCCGGCGGTGTCGCGCAGTGAGTTCCTTCCTGCGGTATACCGACGACACCGGTAAGCAGCATGAACTGGCCCTGGAGGCCGGGCAGCAGCGTGTCACCATCGGGCGCAATGTGCAGGCCGACCTGGTGCTCGCGTGGGACGCCGAGGTTTCCCGGCTGCACGCCGCGGTCGAACACCTCGGTGCGCACTGGACCATCATCGACGACGGACTGTCGCGCAACGGCACCTTCGTCAACGGCGAGCGGCTGGTCGGGCGGCGTCGGCTGAGTCCCGGCGACCGGATTCGGGTCGGGACCACGCTCGTGCATTTCTTCGATTTCGGCGGTGTGGTGGATGACGCGACGCATACCGCGTCCGGGTCCATCCCCACGATGCGCTCACTGACCGAGACCCAGCGCGCGGTGCTGGTCGCGCTGTGCCGACCGTACAAACACGGCACCGGATTCGCGACGCCCGCGTCGAACCAGCAGATCGCCGAGGAATTGTTCCTCTCGATCGATGCCATCAAAACCCACCTGCGCGCCTTGTTCGCGAAGTTCGGGGTGGAGAATCTGCCGCAGAACCAGAAGCGCACCCGATTGGCCGCGCTGGCGATGCAGAGCGGCCTGATCTCCGACCACGATCTGTGAGTGCGACGTTCGCGTAGGTCGGTGAGCGTCTGAACTATGTCGCGGATCCGGTCTGGGCGGTTGACTTACTCGTATCACCGGAGCGCGAGATCGAAGCTCCGGACCACGAGTCAGGAGACATCACATGTTCGCAGTTCGGATGGCCACCATGGTGCTGGCCCTGCTCAGTACCGGACTCATCGCCGGCGTGTTCTACGCCTACGCGATCTCGGTGATGCCGGCGCTGGCCCGCACCGATGACCGCACGCTGATCGACGTGATGCAGAAGATCAACGTCGTGATCATCAACCCCTGGTTCATGTTCGGCTTCATGGGCACGGTCGGTTTCACGGCGCTGGCGGCCGCGCTGCACCTCGGTAGGGAACAGCGTTCGACACTGATCTGGATCGGAATCGCGTTGGCGCTCAACGTGATCGCGTTCGCGGTCACCGCCGGCTTGAACGTGCCGCTCAACGACGCGCTCGCCGCGGCGGGTGATCCGGCGTCGATCGCCGACACCGCCGCCGTCCGTGCGGATTTCGAGGCGACCTGGGTTCGCTGGAATATCGTCCGCGCGGTGCTGCACAGTGCCGCGTTCCTGGTGCTGTGCGGCGCGCTGTTCGCCGCGGGCGTGCAGCAGGGTAAGTCCAGTTCGGTCACCGACGTGGCCGCGGCACCGGTGTCGATGGTTTACGGCCGGTAGTGCCACGCGATCACTAGAACGTGTTCCATGATGAGTGGAACACGTTCTAGTGAGGAGTCGTTCATGCGACGTTGTTCGCTTCTGGTGCTGGCCGCTGCCCTGTTCGCCTGCCTGCCCGCCACCGCGTCGGCCCAGCCCCTTCCGGTCGACTACAACTTCTTCGCGGGCATTGCGCCGGAGCTCACCAACCCGGGCGGCTCGCTACCCGGCGCGAACGATCCGGGCTGCGTCCCCTCGCCCGAGCATCCCGACCCGGTGGTCCTGCTGCACGGCACCGGCGGCGGAGGGCAGACGAACTGGGGTGTATATGCCCCCCTGCTGGCCAACGAGGGCTACTGCGTCTTTTCCCTCACCTACGGCGCCTACGCCCTTCCCTGGCCCGTCTCGGCGATCGGCGGCATGCGTCCGATCGAGCAGAGCGCCGCCGAGGTCTCGGCCTTCGTCGACAGCGTGCTGGCCCGCACCGGCGCCGAGCGCGTCGACCTGATCGCCCATTCGCAGGGCAATATCGTCGGCAACTACTACCTCAAGCGGTTGGGCGGCGCAGACAAGGTCGGCAAGCTGGTCGGGATCGCGCCGCCGTGGCTCGGTACCAACGCGTTCGGCGCGGCCGACATCGCCCGCTTCAGCCGGGCGCTCGGCGCTGGTCCCGCCTTCGACGCGGTCAGCTCGTCGCTGTGTCAGGCCTGCGGGCAGATGTTCACCGGCTCGCCCTTCATGACCGCGCTCAATGCCGACGGTGTGTACGACGCACGGGTCACCTACACCAATATCGTCTCCGCCTTCGACGAACTGGTCGTTCCGCATACATCGGGCCTGGTCCCCGGCCCGAACGCCACCTCGATCGTGGTGCAGGACGGGTGCGCGCAGGACTACTCCGAACACCTGGCCATCGCGGGCAGCCCGCGCGCGGCAGGCCATGTCCTCAACGCCCTCGATCCCGCCCGGCAGGCCGCGGTCGCGTGCGAATTCGTCCCACCCTTCACCGGTTGAGCCGCGCGGCGCGATTTCGCTGTAGGCAAAACTGAGGTGGAAACGAATGCTGCGACGTGCGCGTTGTCAGTGAGTGACCATGTTGTCGCCGGTCCCCAATAGGGTGGACCGGCGGCGGCGGAATCCCCTGCCAACTAGAGTGGATGGCGGGGGCCGCAACCCCCGGGCTTCATGGCAGGCTGACGGCGAAAGTTGTCGGTCCGACGCCCTAGGTTGTATCGAGCATACTGCGGCGTCTGTTGCCAGAATGTCGGAGCAGGAGAGTGAGGGAGCGATGTTCGAGAGGTTCACCGACCGCGCGAGGCGTGTCGTTGTCCTGGCCCAAGAAGAGGCCCGGATGCTCAACCACAACTACATCGGCACCGAGCACATCCTGCTTGGGTTGATCCACGAGGGCGAGGGCGTGGCGGCGAAGTCGCTGGAGTCCCTTGGCATCTCGCTGGAGGGTGTGCGCAGCCAGGTCGAGGAGATCATCGGGCAGGGCCAGCAGGCGCCGTCCGGTCACATCCCCTTCACCCCGCGTGCCAAGAAGGTGCTGGAGCTGAGCCTGCGCGAAGCGCTGCAGCTCGGCCACAACTACATCGGTACCGAGCACATCCTGCTCGGCCTCATCCGCGAGGGCGAGGGCGTCGCGGCCCAGGTGCTGGTCAAGCTCGGCGCCGACCTCAACCGTGTCCGTCAGCAGGTCATCCAGCTGCTGTCCGGGTACCAGGGCAAGGAGCCCGTCGAGGGCGCCGGTCCGCGCGGCGAGGCGGGCACCCCGTCCACGTCGCTGGTGCTCGACCAGTTCGGTCGCAACCTCACTCAGGCGGCTCTGGAAGGCAAGCTCGATCCCGTCATCGGGCGCTCGAAGGAAATCGAGCGCGTGATGCAGGTGCTCTCGCGCCGCACCAAGAACAACCCGGTGCTGATCGGCGAGCCCGGTGTCGGTAAGACCGCGGTCGTCGAGGGCCTGGCACAGGCCATCGTCAACGGCGAGGTCCCCGAGACCCTCAAGGACAAGCAGCTCTACACCCTCGACCTGGGCTCCCTGGTCGCGGGCAGCCGCTACCGCGGTGACTTCGAAGAGCGCCTCAAGAAGGTGCTCAAGGAGATCAACACCCGCGGCGACATCATCCTGTTCATCGACGAGCTGCACACGCTCGTCGGCGCGGGTGCTGCCGAAGGCGCCATCGACGCGGCCTCGATCCTGAAGCCGAAGCTGGCCCGTGGCGAGCTGCAGACCATCGGTGCCACCACCCTCGACGAGTACCGCAAGTACATCGAGAAGGACGCCGCGCTGGAACGCCGTTTCCAGCCGGTGCAGGTGGGCGAGCCGACCGTCGAGCACACCATCAACATCCTCAAGGGTCTGCGCGACCGCTACGAGGCGCACCACCGGGTCTCCATCACCGACAGCGCGCTCGTCGCCGCCGCCACCCTGGCCGACCGCTACATCAACGACCGGTTCCTGCCGGACAAGGCGATCGACCTGATCGACGAAGCGGGCGCGCGCATGCGCATCCGCCGGATGACCGCTCCGCCGGACCTGCGCGACTTCGACGACAAGATCGCCGATGCGCGCCGGGAGAAGGAAAGCGCTATCGACGCGCAGGACTTCGAGAAGGCCGCGCGTCTGCGCGACAAGGAGAAGCAGCTCGTCGCCAAGCGTGCCGAGCGCGAGAAGCAGTGGCGTTCCGGTGATCTGGACGTCGTGGCCGAGGTCGACGACGAGCAGATCGCGGAGGTGCTGGCCAACTGGACCGGCATCCCCGTCTTCAAGCTCACCGAGGAGGAGACCACCCGTCTGCTCCGGATGGAAGACGAGCTGCACAAGCGGATCATCGGCCAGGAGGATGCCGTCAAGGCCGTCTCCAAGGCGATCCGCCGCACTCGCGCCGGTCTGAAGGACCCCAAGCGTCCGTCGGGCTCGTTCATCTTCGCCGGCCCCTCGGGTGTCGGTAAGACCGAGCTCGCCAAGTCGCTGGCGAACTTCCTGTTCGGCGACGACGACGCGCTCATCCAGATCGACATGGGCGAATTCCACGACCGCTTCACCGCTTCTCGTCTGTTCGGTGCCCCTCCCGGGTACGTGGGCTACGAGGAGGGCGGCCAGCTCACCGAGAAGGTGCGCCGCAAGCCGTTCTCGGTGGTGCTGTTCGACGAGATCGAGAAGGCGCACCAGGAGATCTACAACACCCTCCTGCAGGTGCTCGAGGACGGCCGTCTCACCGACGGTCAGGGTCGTACGGTCGACTTCAAGAACACCGTGCTGATCTTCACCTCGAACCTGGGCACCTCCGACATCTCCAAGGCTGTCGGCCTCGGCTTCACCCAGTCCAACGCCGAGGGCTCGAACTACGAGCGGATGAAGCTCAAGGTCAACGACGAGCTGAAGAAGCACTTCCGCCCCGAGTTCCTCAACCGCATCGACGACGTGATCGTCTTCCACCAGCTCACGAGCGAACAGATCGTGATGATGGTGGACCTGATGATCGCCCGCGTCTCGGTGCAGCTGAAGAACAAGGACATGGCGATGGAGCTGACCGAACAGGCCAAGAGCCTGCTCGCCAAGCGCGGCTTCGATCCGGTCCTCGGCGCTCGTCCGCTGCGTCGCACGATCCAGCGCGAGATCGAGGACCAGCTCTCGGAGAAGATCCTCTTCGGCGAGATCGGCGCGGGCCAGACCATTCTGGTCGACGTCGAAGGCTGGAACGGCGAGGGTCTCGGCGAGGACGCCAAGTTCACCTTCGAAGGCAAGACGAAGCTGACCAAGGGCTCCGCGACCGACGACAAGCCCGAGGTGGTTCTCACCGGCGCAGCCGAGGGCACCGCGCCCGAGGCCGCCGCCTCCGGCGAGTAAGTAGTAACCAGCTGAACCGAAAGCCCGCCCTCTGTATCAGAGGGCGGGCTTTTCGCGTCGCGGATCAGCAGCGCATCGTCTACTGACGTGCGCGTTCGAGAACCGGGGCGAAGGCGGTGGCCAGCTCGCCCGGGACGATCAGCTCGTCGATTCCGTAACGCTCGCTGCGGGACTCGAGGATTTTCACCGCGGCCTGTGGATCGCTGGGGAGAAGTCCGGCAGCCCCCGCGGCGCGGAGTTTTTCGGGGGTGTGGCCGAGGCGGGTGCTCAGCCAGCTGGGGAGCCGGTCGCCGATGCCGACCAGTTGGAGGGTGAATCGGATCTCGCGGTCGGTGTGGGCGGTGACGATGCCGACCATCTCGGCGAGGTCGTCTTCGGTCGCGTCCGGTGCCGCCGCCAGCAGAATGCGGTCGGCGTATCGCGCCGCGGTGGTGAGCATTCGAGGCCCGCTCGCCGCGATGACCACCGGTGGTGACGGGTCCACCTGGGCGCGCACCGAGGTGATGGTGTCGATCAGCTGGTTTCGTCGTTCACCCGCCGAACCCCATGGCATGCCGAGCCTTTCGGCCTCCGTTCGCGCGTCCGGTCGGCCGGTGCCGATCCCGAGTTCGAATCGGCCGTCCGAAAGCAGTTGCAGTGCCGCCGTTTCCCGAACAGTCGTCGCGGCGGAGCGGAAGGGCGCGGCCAGGACATTGGGCCGCAATCGCAGGTTCTCCGTCACGGCGGCGGCTGCTGCCAGGGCGATGAGCGGGGACGGCGTGTACAGCGTGTCCGGCAGCATCAGCGTGCGGTACCCCTGCGCCTGCGCCCCGGTCACCGCCTGTGTCCACTCCGCCCCGGACCGCGGCATGAGCACGATTCCGAATCGCATCGCTACTTCTTCCCGCGCGGTTCGCTCAATACCGCGAGCCTGCCGCGGTATTCGGCCTCGGTGATCTCGCCGCGAGCGAAACCTTCGCGCAGCGCGCCCACCGCGCCACCGCGTCCCGCGCACCGGCGGCGTGCGAAGAACACCAGTGCGATCACGGTGATCCAGAAGATCACCGGGAAGATCCAGAAGAACGGCCATGGATGCCACCCTCCGTCGTAGTGGTCGGCCAGCAGGGTCAGCGTCGTCGCGCTGTCGACAATGTTCATGTCTCAACCCTGCTCGCCCGAACGACCGACGACATCGGCCGCGAGACCCGATCCGGCGTACGTCACCGCGCGTACAACCCGTCGACCGGTACCGTGCAGTGCATCGGAGTTCCATCAGGAGGGGTGCACGTGACGCAGACCGATGGTGCGCACAGCCTCGACGATGTGCTGGCCGGTGTGCAGTGGCGCTTCGCCGGGCGCGACGAGTTCGCACTCACGGCGGGCCAGTGGGAGTTCATGACCGAGCCGAGCGCGCTGGTGGTGCTGGACGGGCTGGTCCGGGTCGAAGGGCTCAGCACGGCAGAAGACCTGGCGAGCGGGGATTTTCTGTTCGTGCCCGGCACCGAACGATTCGCGATCAACGCGCTGTCGGAGGGCCGGGTGCTCCGGGTGCGCCTGGAACCCGTCGGGACCGGCAGTGCCATGACCGCGCTGCCACAACGGCTGCTGCTGACCGGTTTCGTCGACCACACGCCTTTGGCCGCGACCATGTTTCGTCACCTGGTCCAACAGTGCCCTGACCCGTTCGGCGTCCAGGGCGACCGGGTGGCCACCTTGCTCACTTCGATGGCGATCGAGTCCTGGCATGCCCGTGGTTGCGCGCCACCACGGTGGCTGCTGAAGGTGAACGAGCCCGGGGTGGCGCAGGCCGTGGCCGCGATGCATGCCGACCCGGGGCAGGAGTGGACAGTTGAAGGGCTGGCAAAGATCGCGCTGGCCTCGCGGTCCGGGTTCGCCGCCCGGTTTCAGGCGGCGACCGGCCTCACGCCGGGCCGGTACCTGACGAAACTGCGGATCGAGCGGGCGCAACTGCTGTTGGTCGACCACGCTGTGCCGGTCGGCACGGTGGCCCGCCGGCTCGGCTATCGCTCGGAGACGGCGTTCGGGCGGGCGTTCCGGCGGCAGACGGGCCGCACGCCGTCGCAGTGGCGGCGGGCGGCCCGGGCATCGACTGAGGTCAGTGCGCCGCTCGGGTGAGTGAGTGCCGGATCAGGAC
>NZ_JBHWZY010000292.1:0-7544 GCF_042727815.1 Nocardia sp. NPDC060220 | reverse complement strand
GTCGACACCTTGCGCGCCTTGGTGCGCGCCCACACGACCACCATCCCGTTCGAGAATCTGGAAATCATCCTCGGCCGCGGCATCCCGCTGGATCTGAACTCCTTGCAGGACAAGATGATCCGTAGCAGCCGCGGCGGCTACTGCTACGAGAATGTGGGGATCTTCGCCGCCGCGCTCGAACGGTTCGGGTTCGGTGTCGCGGGACTCAGCGGCCGGGTCACCTACGGTGTGGCCGACACCGGCGCCCTGCGGCCGGCGACCCATGCTCTGCTGCGCGTGACAACGCCCGACGACGATCGCGTCTGGATCTGCGATGTCGGTTTCGGTTTCGGCCCCTTGGCGCCGTTCGAACTGGTCGACAGCAACGGCGAATTCGCGCTCGGCGACTGGCGCTACCGGCTGGAACGCCGGGCCGGTGACCTGTGGGTGCTGTTCCAGTTCAGCCGCGACGGCTGGATCGACCGCTACACCTTCACCGAGAACCCGCAGTTCCGTATCGACTACGCGGTCGGCAACCACTTCGTGTCGACCTCGCCACGTTCGCCGTTCACCACGCGACCCTTCCTCCAGCGATTCCTGCCCGGCGTCCACCACGTGCTCGATGACCTGACGCTGAGCTCGGAATACCCCGACGGCACTGCCACTTCGCGTGATCTCGATCCCACCGAGCTGCCCAAGGTGCTGGCGGAAGTCTTCGACATCGACCTCGGCGAAGACGACGCCGCCACTGTGACGACCACGCCCTGGCGAACCGGATAGCACCCTCCCCACACGGCACGGCGGTTTGCTTCCTGGGTGGCGCTACGGCAAATTGATGGTTACTTGCCGGGAAACAATTCCTTTGTGGGGGCCGATTCTGTGGGGTCGTTGGTGCCGAATGTTCGGACCGCATCGCCGGGTGCGGCGGTCCGTGGCACCGTCGAACGCCGCCGGGATCTGGACGGTCTGCGCGGGATAGCGATCGCGCTCGTGGTGGCGTTCCATGTGTGGGCCGGCCGCGTATCCGGCGGTGTCGATGTCTTTCTGGTGCTGTCGGGGTTCTTCTTCACCGGGGCCGTGGTGCGCGGGGTGGAGCGGCGCGGCGGGGTGTCCGCGGCAGAGACCGCGCGACGGACCGCGCGCAGGTTGATGCCGTCGTTGGTGGTGGTGTTAGCGGCGATTCTGCTCGCGACGGTGGTGTTGCGCCCGTACACCCAGCTGGGCGAAGCCGCCGCGCAGACGTTGGCGTCGATGTTCTACGGCCAGAACTGGTATCTGGCCACCGCCGAGCTCGACTATCTCTCGCCCGATCCGTCGGTGAGCCCGCTCCAGCACCTGTGGTCGATGTCGGTACAGGGGCAGTTCTACCTGGCGATCTTCGTACTGCTGGCGGGGTGGGCCTGGTTGCGCAGGCGCGGTTCGGCCGGGCGGCTCACCTTGCTGATCGTGCTGGCCGGGCTGGCGTCACTGTCGTTCTGGTACGCGGCGTCGGGCACCGCACAGCACCAGGCCTGGACCTATTACGACAGCGTCGCGCGCGGCTGGGAGCTGCTGGCCGGGGCGATGCTGGCCGTCGCGGCGCCCTGGCTGCGGATACCGAACCGGCTGCGGGGGCTCGCGGCCGCGCTCGGTCTGGCCATGGTGCTGTCGTGTGGGCCGCTGTTCGACGGCGCGAATCAGTTCCCCGGCGTCGCGGCGCTGTGGCCGGTGGCGGCCGCCTGCCTGGTGATCGCCTCCGGGTTCGGCGTGGCCGCGCGGTCGTGGCCGAACCGCCTGCTGGGCGGACGGTTCTGCACCGAACTCGGCGCGCTGGCCTACCCGCTGTACCTGTGGCACTGGCCGATCCTGATCTTCTACCTCGGCGAGACCGGGCGGGCGAATGCCGGCATCGTCGACGGTGTGGTGGTGATCGGCGCCTCGCTCGTCCTGGCCTACGCGACCACGCGTCTGATCGAGTCGCCCTTGCGCATGCCACCGCGCGGCCAGGAGGTCGAGAACCGCAGGCTGACCGGGGCACTGGTCACCGCCACCGCGGTCGCGGTGTTGATCGCCTCGCTGGGATGGCAGGTGGTGCTGGTGGCCAACCCGGCCGTGCCGCCGCAGGCGCTGGACACCCACCGCTATCCGGGCGCCGCCGCGTTGCTCTCCGGTGCCGAATACTCACCGGAACCCATGCGGCCCACCGTCTTCGAAGGACAGGCCGACACTCCGCCGCCGACCACCGACGGCTGCATCACCCCCAACCGGGAAGTCCGCGTCTGTACCTATGGCGACCCCACCGCCGCGCGCTCGATCGCGCTGGTCGGTGGGTCGCACTCCGAGCACTGGCTGCCCGCGCTGGAACCACTCGCCCTCGAGCACGGGTTCCGGGTGGTCTCCTACCTCAAGGAAGGCTGTCCGGTCGTCCTCGCCGATCAGCCGTCCTACGCCGAGTGGCCCTTCCCCGAATGTCACGAATGGTCGGTCGAGGTGCTCGACCGGCTGGCCGCCGACCCCCCGAACTGGGTGCTGACCCTGTCCACCCGCTACCGCCAGAACGGCACGGGCGACGAGGTGCCCAACGAATACCTCGAAGTATGGACGGCGTTGCAGGACCGTGGCCTCAACGTGCTCGCCCTGCGTGACACGCCTCGATTACGCCGCGACGGCGTCCTCTACCGCGCCACCGACTGCCTCGCCCACCGCGGCGACCCCGACAGCTGCGGGCTCGATCGTGCCGATGTGCTCGACCCGCGCGATCCCGCCCAGGAGCCGGCGGCCGGCTACCCGAACGTCCATCCGCTCGACCTGTCCGACGCGGTCTGCCGACCGCAGCGCTGCCGGGTGGTCGAGGGCAATGTGCTCATCTATCGCGACGAGCACCACCTGACCGCCAGCTACGCCCGCTCGCTCGCCCCCGAACTCGGCCGCCAGATCGGGGCGATCACCGGCTGGTGGTAGCGGACGGGCTCGTCACAGCAGAAACGACAACCCCACCGGTACCACGGATCGAGCTAGTCTCGGACTCGTGCGCACACCACGGAAGGCATCGGTCCTGCTCGTCGCGCTCGCTGCGCTGCCCCTCGCGTGCTCCTCCGGACCCGACCAGCCCCAGACCGTCGCCGAGTCCTTCGCCGCCGCGCTCACCAGCGCAGACGCATCCGCCGCCGCCGCGCTCACCGACGCACCGGAGCAGGCCCTGCCGGTCCTCACCGCGCTGTTCGAGAACCTCGGCAAGAACGACACGGTCCGGGTGTCGTCCACCGACGACAAGTCCTTCACGCTGGAATCCACCTGGAAATTCGGCCCCGACGGCCGCAACGCGTGGACCTACTCGAGCGCCGGAACCACCACCGGCGACGACGAGTGGAAGATCGCCTGGCAGCCGACCACCGTCGCGCCCGGCCTCGACCTCGGCGCGCTCAGCTACAGCCCGGTCGCGGCGAAACCGGCGCGGGTACTCGACGCCTCCGGTGGTGACCTGATGACCCAGCAGGTGGTGACGCTGGTGAACGTCGCGCCCGACGCCGACCTGCCCGCCGCCGCCGCGCTGCTCGCGCCGCAGGGCGTCACCGAGACCACGCTGCGGACGGATCTCGCCGCGGCACAGGGTAAACCGATCACCGCCGTGGCACTGCGTGATGCCGACATCGCACCGGTGCAGCAGGCGCTGACGGGCGTGCGCGGGGTGACGCTCGCGCCACAGACCCGGTTGCTCACCGTCGACAAGACTCTCGCCGGACCCACCATCGGGGGGTTGGCCGAGATCTGGCAGGAACAGGCCGACACCGCCGCGGGCTGGGCGATCCGCGCGCAGACCGCCGAGGGCACCCAGCGCATCGCCGGACCCGACGCGAAGCCCACCGCCGACATCGCCAGCACCCTCGACATCGATCTACAGCACGCCGCCGAGGACGCACTGACCCCGATCATCACTCCGGCCGCCATCGTCGCGCTGCGCCCCTCGACCGGGGAGGTGCTGGCCGTCGCCCAGAACGCGCCCGCCGACGCCCAGGGCCCGATCGCGCTCACCGGGCTCTACCCGCCGGGCTCCACGTTCAAGACCGTCACGGTCTCGGCGGCACTGCAAGCAGGCGGGGTCACGCCCGACACCGTGCTGCCGTGTCCCGGCCGCGCCACCATCGAGGGCCGCACGATTCCCAACGACAACGGCTTCGACCTGGGTATGGTGCCCCTGCACACCGCGTTCGCACGCTCGTGCAACACCACGATGGCCGAGCTGGGAGTGAAATTGCCTGCCGACGGACTCACCGCGGCGGCCCAGCAGCTGGGTCTCGGGGTGGACTATGTGACACCCGGCTTGACGACTGTCACAGGGAAAGTTCCACCCGCCGAAAGTCCGGCGCAACGGGTCGAATCGAGCATCGGACAGGGCACGGTGACGGCGTCGCCGTTCGGAATGGCGCTCGTCGCGGCCGCCCTCGCGCACGGTTCCGCGCCGGCTCCGAGCATCATCCGCGGCCGTCCCGGCACTCCCGACCGGCCTTCGGCGCCGGTGCCCGCGACGGTGACGTCGCAGCTAGAGACCATGATGGGGGAGACGGTGAGTGCGGGTACGGCCACCGCCCTGCGTGACATCCCCGGCCTGCTCGGCAAGACCGGTACCGCCGAGTACCTCGACGACACCCACGCCCACGGCTGGTTCGTCGGCATCGACGGTGACCGGGCGTTCGCGGTGTTCGTCGCGGACGCCGGAAGCTCCGGACCGGCGGTCGAGGCAGCGGGACGGATGCTACGTGTGACACCATGAGTCGTCTTTCCCCCCGCAGGCGAGCAATCCCCCCGCTGCCGCACGCGGTCATCACCCAGCCAGCTACACTCGGCGGCGGACCATACCCATGGTCAATACGCGGGATGTCACAATTTCGAGAAGGTTCGGAGTAGGCGCCATCGATACCGGTCAGAAGATCGCGGAGCATTACCGCCTGGTCGAGCGTATTGGTAGCGGCGGCACAGGCGTTGTATGGCGTGCTGTCGACGAACGCCTCCAACGCTCCGTGGCAGTGAAGCAGATCCACATCAAACCCAGCTTGCCCGAGGGCGAGCGGGATGTGTTGCGCCAGCGCGCGATTCGGGAAGCCCGCAACGCGGCACGCTTCCAGCACCCCAATGCCATCGTCGTATTCGACATCACCGAGCACAACGGTGATCCGTGCCTGGTGATGGAGTACCTCAAGTCGGTCAGCCTCGCGGGTGAGCTGGGCCAGAAGGGCCCGCTGCCGCTGCTCGAGGTCGCCCGCATCGGGGAGAAGGTCGCCTCCTCCCTGATCGCCGCCCACCAGGCCGGCCTGGTACACCGCGACGTGAAACCGGGCAATATCCTGCTCGGCGACCACGGTGAGGTGAAGATCACCGACTTCGGCATCTCCCGCGCGGCCGGCGACGTGACGCTCACCGAGACCGGGCTGATCTGCGGCACCGCCGCCTATCTGGCACCCGAGGTCGCGCGCGGCTCCGATCCGACCCCTGCCGCCGACGTATTCGCCCTGGGCGCAACGCTCTTCCACGCGCTGGAAGGTGAACCCCCCTACGGTGCCAACGCCAACCCGCTCGCGGTGCTCTACGCCGCCGCCAACGGACAGGTACGCGAGCCCCACAACGCGGGCCCGGCCACCGACTTCCTGCTCGATCTGCTCAGCCCGGACCCCCTCGACCGTCCGACGATGACCGAGGCCCGCGACGCGCTGGCCGCGTTCGCCGAGGACGAGAACGCGGTGCCCGCCGGATTCGTCCCCGCCAGTGAGGCTTTCAACCGCCGTAACTCCGCGGCCACCACCCAGGTGATCCGGCAGTCCGGTCGCCGGGCCTCCCACGCGGGCGCGTCCACCGCCACGACCCGTCAGATTCGCTCGAACCCGCGTCCGCAGGTCCGTCAGGACACCGCGGCGCACCCGCACACCCAGGCTCAGCCGATGCCCGCCCCGCGCAAGCAGGCGGGCAAGGGCCGTGCGGTACTGATCGGGTCCGCGGTGGGTGCGGTGGTCGCGGCCGTCGCCGTGGCGTTCAGTGCCTTCAACAGCTCCGACTCGGATTCGCCGCAGGTGCAGGCCGGTCCGCAGACCTCGGCGCAGTCGTCGGCGGCACCGAAGCCCAGCGCGGCGGTTCCGCCGCTCGGGCAGGCCAGCAATGTCGGCACCGTCGATATCGGATCGGCGGGTCTGCTGGTCGAGAACTTCTTCAGTGATCCGGCCGGTTCGTGGTCGCTGCTCACCCCTGCCGCACAGCAGGTCTACGGCAGCGAGTCCGCGTTCCGCGAGTACTGGAACGCCCGCACCGTCGACACCTTCGCCAGCATCACCGCGGTCAGCGGCAACAACGCCGACGGCTCCACGAATATGCGCCTGGCCAGCATCACCATCAACGGCTCGACCAAGGCCATGGTCATGCGCGTGGTGAGCTCCGGCGGCAGTCTGCGCATCGACGGGGATACCCGCTAGCTGGTGTTCGCGACGGATCCGCCGGTCGGGTCCGTCGCCTCGGTGGGATGTGGGTGGAAAAGCGATGGCGGCCGACCATTAGGCTGGTAGCTGACCTGAGCCCCAGCACAGAACAGGACCGTACCCCGATATGACTTCCCGCATCGAGCTCGCCCGCGTCGATCTGCGCGGTCGTACTCCTTCCGCTGCCGAGCTGCGCACCGCGCTGCCGCGCGGAGGGGTCGACGTGGACTCGGTGCTGCATCATGTGCGGCCGGTCGTCGAGGACATTCGGGACCGGGGCGCCGAGGCGGCGCTGGACTACAGCGAGAAGTTCGACGGCGTGCGGCCCGCCGTGGTGCGGGTACCGGCCGGCGAGCTGACCAAGGCGCTCGCCGAGCTGGACCCGGCGGTGCGCGCCGCACTCGAGGTGGCGATCGAGCGGACCAGGAAGGTGCACGCCGATCAGCGGCGCACCGACACGGTGACCGAGGTCGTGGCCGGTGGCACCGTCACCGAGAAGTGGCTGCCGGTGGAGCGGGTCGGGCTGTACGTGCCCGGCGGCAACGCCGTGTACCCGTCGTCGGTCGTCATGAACGTGGTGCCCGCGCAGGCCGCCGGTGTCGAGTCGCTGGTGGTGGCCTCGCCGCCGCAGGCGCAGTTCGGTGGGCTGCCGCACCCGACGATCATGGCGGCCGCCGCGCTGCTCGGCGTCGAGGAGGTGTGGGCGGTCGGCGGTGCGCAGGCGGTGGCGCTGCTGTCCTACGGCGGTGTCGATACCGATGGCGGGGCGCTCGAACCGGTCGACCTGATCACCGGGCCCGGCAATATCTACGTCACCGCGGCCAAGCGGCTGTGTCGTGGGCTGGTCGGCATCGATGCCGAGGCGGGCCCCACCGAGATCGCCGTGCTGGCCGACGCCACGGCCGATCCGGTGCACGTGGCCGCCGACCTGATCAGCCAGGCCGAGCACGATGTGCTCGCCGCCAGTGTGCTGGTCACCGATTCTCCCGCGCTGGCCGACGCGGTCGACGCTGCCGTGAACGCTCAGCTCGCCGTGGTCAAACACCACGATCGCGTGCGGGAAGCGTTGAGCGGCAAGCAGTCCGGGATCGTGCTCGTCGACAACATCGCGCAGGGTCTGCGGGC
>NZ_JBHWZY010000291.1:0-7554 GCF_042727815.1 Nocardia sp. NPDC060220 | reverse complement strand
CGTATTCGCCCGAGATCTGATCACCACGGACGAAGACCAACCCGGTCTCGCCGACCGCGACGGGTTCGCCCGCGGCTCGAATTGCGGCGCCGACCGGTAGAGGCAGCATTCTTGTCGGAGCTTCCGCCGGATTGCCCCATGGCGCTGCGCCGTGTGCTCCTGAAATGCCTGTCGCCCGACCGCGAGGACCGTTATTCGTCCGGTTCGGAAGTGGCCCAGCAGTTCGACCTGTGCCTCGAGAAGAGGGCCCGCGACCTCGTCGATCCGCCGCCGGACAGTTGGCGAACGCGACTGTCGCGATGGCCCACCCTCACCCTCTGGCTGTCATCGATGGTCGGTGTCGGCCTGGCTACGCTGTACCTGGCTGTGCACGCCCAGGAACTGATCAGAGAGCGCCTGCCCGATGCCGCGAACGCGCAGATCAACAGGGGCGTGATGGTGTGCATCCTCTGCGGCTTTCTGCTGGCCGTTGTCATCTACGTCTGCATTTCACGTGATCAGCTCGAGGTTCTTCGCGGCTTGCGCAAGGGCGGACGCTACGACGAGGCAAGGCTCGCGCGGGTGCGGTCGCGGACACTGCTGTGGGGCGACCTGTGTGCGCTCAACACCCTGCTGTCCGCGCTTCTCGCCACCGGGACGGCCGTGCTGCTGCTGCGCTGGTTCACCGATCTTCCGGTGCGGCTGCAGGTCCATGCGGCGATGACTGTTCTGGTGGCGGGCACCATCTCGGTCGCCTACACCTTCTTCCTTTCCACGTTCTATCTCGTCCGCTGCGTCTATCCCCGCTACCTGCGCCACGGGCGCACAACGGAGCGCGACTCCGCCGACTTGCGCTGGCTGCGCCGCAGGACCACGGTCTACCTCGCGGTGACGGCGTCGGTGCCGGTGGTCGGGGTGCTGGCCGGATTCAGCTTTCTCGAACCCGAGGAGCTGTGGCTCGTGCGCGATTCGGTACTGGGGCTGTGCGCGGCCGGCGGGCTCGCCTTCGTCGCCGTGTATTGGTTGTTCCGGAAGCTGGACGCGGACCTGCGCGCGCTCAGCCGGGTGGTCTAGCGATCAACCCATGGCGACCGGGATCCGTCTGCCACGCCTCCCGTGCCGCAGTCAGGGAACCAACGTTTCTGCACGCATATTGCACAAAATGGCTGGCCGACATGAAAACCATGTCCGAACAGCCGTCATATGTGGTCCCAGCCGGTTTCGAACCCGCTGACGCTCAGCCGCCGAAACCCGGCCGCTACCTCGAAAAATAAGCTCTACCAGGGCGGTCTTGCACCACCCCACTCAAGCAAGCGTACGCATCAATGGGCAGGGTGTTCGTCCATCGAACGGTCCGAGAGGGCTCGGCGCAGAACCTTACCGGTGGCATTGCGCGGCAGTTCGTCGATGAACACGATGTCGCGGGGAACCTTGTACCGGGCCAGGTTGGCTTTGACATGATCTCGGATGACCTGTGCATCACGGGCCGAGCCCACATCGGGAACGATGAAGGCGCGCAGGCGCTGTCCGAAATCCGGATCCGGGACACCGATGACAGCGACGTCGAGGACATCCTCGCGTTGTACGAGAAGGTTCTCCACTTCCAGCGGATAGACGTTCTCGCCGCCGGAGACGATCATGTCGTCGTCGCGGCCGTCGACGAACAGCAGGCCTTCGGCATCGAAGTGCCCCATGTCACCGGTGGACATGTAACCGTCGATGATCTCCTTGTGCCGCCCGTCGGTATACCCCTCGAACGGTGCGCCCGATCGAACGAAGATGCGCCCCTTGCGATTCGGCCCGTGGAGGCGTTGCCCCTCGTCGTCGAACAGAGCGATCCGGCTGGTCACCGGCGGACGGCCGACCGTGCCAGGGGCTTGCCGCAGCTCATGGGGCTGGGCGACGGCGGCGACGGCGACCTCGGTGGAGCCGTACAGGTTGTAGAGGGTTTCACCGAAGGTGTCCTGCCAGCGCGTGGCCAGCTCCGGTGACAGCGCGGACCCCGCGACCATGACGGTCCGCAGCGACGAGGTGTCGTATCTTTCGATGATCTCCGGTCCCAGCGCCAGAATGCGGTTGAGCATGGTCGGCACGGCAACCAGCATTTCCGCTTGGTTCTCCTGGATCGCGCGCAGCGTGGTCTCGGCGTCGAATCTGCGCAGCAGAACGGCCGTGTTCGCCAGGGCGAGTCCCACTGTCCACGCGCCGAAACCGGTGGTGTGGAAGATCGGTGAGACGATCACCATCGCACCCTGGCGAGGGAACGGGATCCGGTCGACGATC
The DNA here is from genome assembly GCF_042727815.1 of Nocardia sp. NPDC060220. NCBI lineage: Bacteria > Bacillati > Actinomycetota > Actinomycetes > Mycobacteriales > Nocardiaceae > Nocardia > Nocardia sp. NPDC060220. The sequence continues at coordinate 5,292 of NZ_JBHWZY010000291.1, read as the reverse complement.
AGCGCACTGGCCAGCGGCGAAACCTTGGTCCGCGGGGCGCCTTTGGGCAGTCCGGTGGTACCGCTGGTGAGGATGACGAATCCACCGGGTCGAGACGGCGGCGGTGGCGGAGTCAGCTTGCCACCGGCGATCAATTCCTCGATCGTGACCGCGCCGGCGGGCAGGTCCTGATCCTTCTCCACCCAGGTCAGGTAGCGGGGCATGGTGTCGGGCAGTGCGCTGAGCAGGTCGGTGAACTCGCTGTCGTGCAGTACCGCACGCACCTTTTCGCGCGCGGCGACCTCGGCGAATTGCGGTTTCGCGAATCCGGTGTTCATCAATGCCAGCCGCAGCCCCGCCCGGCCCGCCGCGCTCGCGGTGAGCAGCAGCCCGCGATGGTCGCGCGCCAGCACCGCGATCACCGATCCCGGTGTCAGCCCCGAATCGAGCAACGCGTTGGCCAGTGCGTTGGACTGCTGATCGAGCTGCCGATAGGTCAGCACGCCGCGCTCGTCCGACAACGCGGGCGCGTCCGGATGTGCCGCGGCCGCCTTCATGATCAGCGCGGCCTGTGGACCGTAGGACTTGTTGTCGCGTGCGACGCGCAGCACGATGTCGGGCCGGGCCAGATCGACCACACCGCGTTGATGTAGCCGCACAACGGCTTTGAGCTCCGTGGCCACCGTGACGGCGCGATCGGGAAGGTGCAGCGGATTCAAGGTCATGGTCATCTTTCGCTTCGTCGTGCTGACAGTCCGGGCCTGCTAGGTGGTCGAGATGCTCGGCGCCGCAGATGCTTTCGCGGCATCGGAATCGGGCATCATGCGATGGAAGTGGTGCAGGGCCTGTCTGGCCGAACCTGGCGCGAACCGGTTCACCCACAACGCCACCGCACCGAGCGGGTTCTCCAGATGGTCCGGCCGACGGACGATCGCGTCGACCATCATGTCGACCGCGTCCTCGACGGTCAGCGTCGTGTAACCCTGCCAGCCGGTGGGTCCGATCATCTCGGTGTCGACCAGCGGGATGTGCACATTGGTGAAAACAACTCCGTCGGAGAGACATTCGACCGCTGCCACCCGCACAACAGCCTCCAGTGCCGCCTTCGAGCCGATATAGGCCGAGAAGCGCGGCAGGTCCGACACGACGCCGATGGACGAGCTGGTAACCACATGCCCCGAGCCTCGGCGACGCATGTTCGGCAGCAACCGCAGCATCAGGCCGACCGCGGCGAGATAGTTCGTCCGCATGGTGCGTTCGTAGTCGTGCAGCCGATGCTCGGACAGGGCGACGGATCGCCTGATGGATCGACCAGCGTTATTGATCAGGATGTCCGGCGCACCGAATTCGGCCAGCACCGCGTCGGCCAGTTTGTCGATCCCTTCATCGGTTGCCAGATCCGAGGTGATGGCGAACGCCGTGCCACCCGCTGCCCGGATCTCGGCCACCAGTAATTCGAGTTCGTCGGTGCGCCGTGCGGTGACGATCACGGTGGCGCCCGCCGCGGCCAGGCGCTGGGCTAGAGAGCGACCGATGCCACTGGACGCACCGGTGATCAGCACCGTCGCACCGCTCACCCGATCGTGCAGGCTCGGTGTGAAAGGCCGGGGCAGGCGACGCGGTGGTGTGAGCGCGTTGACGACCAGCCGGGCCAGCTCCGACGGGGCCGCGCCGGCGATCCTGCCGATCCGCATCAGCGCTGCCCCGCCGCGGTATCGGCCCCGGAGCGGTCCGGATCGGTTCGTGTGGGTATCGGCGCGCTGGGGGCCGCGCGGCCGCATCGTTGCGGTCTTGCCCATCGGGGTATCCTCACGTCATTGTGGTTTCGGTCATATCGACGCTATTGCCGCTGACCTGGGCTAACCATCCGATCAGGGGCCACCAACTTATGAAGTTGGGCCACGGTAGCGAATCTCGGGACAGCGTTCTCGCCGGGTCGTGACCACACTGGTCCGGCGCTTTCGCCGAACGGCCAATTCCTTACGAATTTCGGCCCGGCTGCTCTGCTGGTCGCCGCGGCGGCCACCGCCGCCGTTACGGTGACCGAATGGGTACTCAATGGCGAGTAGAGCTGCACGTTCTCGACAATCCACCACCGGATGGGCATCGCATCCCGAGGGCGGTGACCGAATGACGACCGTCGTCGCCTCGGATTCTCGTGCGTGGCGCTCACTGAGCCACCGGCAACAGACACGACTGCGCGCGGACAAGGATTTCGCGCTGCTGAGCGATCCTCCACGCGGCCGAGCGGTCGAGGTCCGATCCGCTGACGGCACGCGCATCCACACCGAGGTCTTCGGCCCCGAAGACGGCTACCCGATCGTGCTGTCCCACGGCATCTGCTGTGCTCTGCGGTTCTGGACTTACCAAATCGCCGAGCTCTCGAGCGATTTCCGAGTCATCGCCTTCGACCATCGCGGACACGGCCACAGTGGCCGCCCGGCGGCCGACGGCTACACCTTCGCACGGCTGGGCGATGACCTCGATGCCGTCCTGCGCCACACGGTGCGCCCGGGAGAGCGCGCCGTCATCGCGGGACATTCCATGGGCGGCATAGCAATTCAGTCATGGGCATCGCACCATCCAGAGAATGTGGGCCGCTACGCCGAGGCGGCGGCACTGATCAATACCGCCGGCGGCGAGCTCCTCCCCCGCCTTCCGCTGCCGGTGCACGGACCGGCGGGGGCGCAGGCGCTGGACCGGATCACCCGCGTCGCCGCGTCCGCCATCGGCAGCCTGCCCTTTCCCCCACGCTCACCGCTTCGCGCCCAATTGCTCGACCCGGTGACCGTGGGCAGGCAGGCGTCGCCCGCAGTACGAGCAGCGGTCCGGGAAATGATCCTGACGACGCCGACTGCCACTCGCCGCAGGTTCCTGCGCGGTCTGTCCGGACTGCGGTACACCGATCACGACCCGGCTGATCTGGCCGTGCCGACGGTGGTGATCGGCAGTGAATCCGATCGGCTGTTGCCGTTCCCGCACTCGCGGCGCATCGAATCGCGTCTTCCCGTTTCGCTGGGCCTGATCCAACTGTCCGGCGGCCACTGCGGACCTCTGGAACAACCCGGCCGCATCACCGACCTGCTGCGCGATCTCGCGCGTCGCGCCGGAAAGCTCACGACCACCGCATAGCCGCACGGGCACAGCAGGATTCAACGGCGTCCCAGCGACCGCGCGAACCGTCCTGGCGTCACGCCACGCCACTGTTTGAAGGCCGTGGTGAAGCTCGGCGCGCCCGCGTATCCGAGGCGATAGGCCACCTGCTCCACCGGCAGCCCGGTCGCCAGCAATTCCTCGGCCAGCATGCCGAAGGTTTCGGCCGATACCTCCCGGAACGAGGTCCCCTCCTCGGCGAGTCTGCGACGCATCGTGCGCACGCTCATATGCAGTGCCGAGGCCACCTCCGGCTGGCCGAGGGATGCCTGGCCCCGCCGCACGAGTAGATCGCGGACCTCGCCCGCCAGCCGATGCCGTTGCACACGCCGGTGCAGCAGTGCGGCACACTGCTGTTCGAGCAGTCGCGCGGTTTCCGGGCTGGCCGCCGGCATCGGCTGTGCGAGCACCGCCGCGTCGACGACGAACGCATGCGTGTCCGTTCCCGAGACGAGTTCTGCGTCCACGTTCGCCAGGAATGGCTGCAATCTGGGCAGCAGTCCCCCGGCAATCTCTATGCGGCGGAATGCCAATGGCATCTGGAAGACCTCCAGCCAGTTGGTGATCGTGCCGGACAGATCTCGCTCGAGCAGAAAGCCGCGGACCTCCTGTGGAACACCACTGTCGTCCAACCAGATACGCGCCTCGTCACCGGAAATCTCCAGTCCTGCACTGGAATACGAATATGACAGCGCGAAGTAGCGGGCAGCGATATCGACGGCCTGCCCCACTGTGGGACTGCTGATCAGCGCGTAGCCCCAGATGCCGTGTATTGCCGCGCGATACCGAGGTCCCACCTCGAAACCGAGCCCGGGCCTATCCCCCACCGCGCGAACGATATTGCGCACCAGCTCGAGTTCCTGGCCCGCGGTGATCTCGGCGTCCGACTCCCGCAGTTGCTCAGCGGTGACGCCCGTGCCGGACAGCGTGTGTTCAGCCGGCACGCCATGCTCGGCGGCGAACGCGACCAGCAGGGCCGCGCTGGCGACCGGTCGCAGAGCATCCAGGGGAAGCATCCGCCCATCATCCACGCTTTGGCCGAAAATCGAAAGTGACTGGCCGTGGATGCAATGGCCCAGGTCACATCCGATTCGTACCGTTCAGGTATGTCAAAGAAGCCATCGGTCGCCATTATCGGCAGCGGATTCAGCGGGCTGGCCATCGCGATCGGCCTGAAGCAGGCGGGGTTCGACGATTTCGTGGTCTTCGAACGCGCCGAAGGGCCGGGCGGGGTATGGCGGCACAACACCTATCCGGGCGCGGCCTGCGATGTGGCGTCCTCGCTGTACTCGTTCTCCTTCGAACCGAACCCGAATTGGTCGCGCCCGTTCGCACCGCAACCGGAGATCAAGAGCTACCTCGAGCATTGCGTCGAGAAGTATGGTCTCACCGCGCATATGCGGTACCACACCGAGATCGCCTCGACGGAATTCGATGAGCAGACCGGCCTGTGGACCGTCGAGACCACCATCGGCGAGCGCAGCACCCACACCATCGTGGTCGCCGCGGGCGGGCAGCTGACCCGGCCGTCGTTCCCGAAGATTCCGGGCATCGACGGATTCGAGGGCACCCGTTTCCACTCGGCCGAATGGGACCACGACCACGACCTCACCGGCAAACGGGTGGCGGTGGTCGGCAACGGTGCCAGCGCCGTGCAGTTGGTGCCGCAGATCGTGGACCGGGTGCGCTCGCTCACCGTATTCCAGCGCAGTGCCGAATACCTCATGCCCAAGCCCGATTACGCGCACGCGGGTTGGGAGCACACCCTCTATGACAAGGTGCCCGGCGCGCTCAAGGCGCTGCGCGGCGCGTGGTGGGCGATCGGCGAATACGTCAATCCCGCCCTGACGCTGCCGATGAGCCGTGCGCTCCGGCACACCTATCTCGCACCGTTCTACCTGGCGACGAAGGCGCAGCTGCGGCTACAGATCCGCGATAAGGAGCTGCGCCGCAAGCTCACCCCCGATTTCCAGATGGGCTGTAAGCGAATCCTGCTGTCCAGCAACTACTATCCGGCGCTGGCCCGCGAGAACTCCGACGTGGTCACCGATTCGATCACCGAGATCACACCCAACGGCATCGTCACCGCCGACGGCACCAAGCACGAAGTCGACACGATCGTCTTCGCCACCGGATTTCAGGCGGGCGGTTTCGTCGCAC
>NZ_JBHWZY010000290.1:0-7560 GCF_042727815.1 Nocardia sp. NPDC060220 | reverse complement strand
ACCTGCTGTGCCACCTTCCCAAGGATCGGCGCATCCGTTCCGGCTGCTCGGCGTCTACGCCGCGCTGCTGGCCGTGATCTACGCGCTGGTGTTCTTCACCGGTGACCATTCCCCGTCGGCCAAGCTCGGCATCGACCTGCAGGGCGGTACCCGCGTCACGTTGACCGCGCGGACCCCCGACGGCAACAAGCCGAGCCAGGACAGCCTGAAGAAGGCGCAGGAGATCATCGAGAGCCGCGTCAACGGTCTCGGCGTCTCCGGCTCCGAGGTGGTCATCGACGGTGACAACCTGGTCATCACGGTGCCCGGTGAGGACAGCCAGCAGGCACGCGCGCTGGCCACCACCGCCAAGCTCTACATCCGCCCGGTGCTGTTCGCGACCGAGCCGCAGGCAGGCGGCGCGGCTCCGCCCGCGACCGGCACCGCGCCACCGGGTGGCACCGCGCCCCCGGCGGCCACGGAGACGCCGGCGCCCGTGCCCGGCGAGTCGACCCCGCCCGCCGAGGGCGCGACGACCCCGGCGCCGCAGTCGCGGGTGTTCCCCGCGCAGGCACCGCCGACGCCGACGCCGCCGCCCGGTGGGCTCACCACCCAGCAGCAGCAGGCCAAGGAGATCGCCGACGCCAAGGCGCTGCGCCAGAGCACCGATCAGCAGGTTCAGCAGGTCGCCGTGGCGGCCATGGACTGCACCAAGCCCGACCCGCTGACCGGTAACGACGACCCGGCCCTTCCCCTGGTCACCTGCTCGCAGGACGGCACCGAGGTGTTCCTGCTCGGCCCGAGCCGCATCGACGGCCAGGAGATCGCCGACGCGACCTCCGGCCTGAACTCCCAGCAGGCCCGGCACGAGGTGAACCTCGAGTTCAAGTCCTCCGGTGCCGACGCCTGGTCGAAGTTGACCGGTGAGTACGTCAACAAGCGGGTCGCGTTCGTGCTCGACTCGAAGGTCGTGAGCGCGCCGCAGGTGCAGCAGGGCCCGCAGCTGGGTGGTCGTACCTCGATCTCGGGCAGCTTCACCGCCGACAGCGCGGCCGAGCTGGCCAATACGCTGAAGTACGGTTCGCTGCCGCTGTCGTTCCAGACCTCCGAAGCGGAGACGGTCTCGGCGACGCTGGGCCTGTCCTCGCTGAAGGCGGGTCTGCTGGCCGGCGCCGTCGGCCTGATCGCGGTGCTGCTGTACTGCCTGCTCGTGTACCGGATGCTCGGCCTGCTGGCCGGGTTCTCGCTGATCGCGGCCGGTGTCGCGGTCTACGGCATCATCGTGCTGCTCGGGCGGTGGATCGGGTTCACCCTCGACCTCGCGGGTATCGCCGGTCTGATCATCGGTATCGGTTTGACGGCCGACTCGTTCGTGGTGTTCTTCGAACGCATCAAGGACGAGATGCGCGAAGGCCGCAGCTTCCGCTCGGCGGTGCCGCGCGGTTGGCAGCGAGCCCAGCGCACCAACCTGTCCGGTAAGACGGTCAGCTTGATCGCCTCGGTCGTGCTGTACCTGCTCGCCGCCGGTCAGGTGAAGGGCTTCGCCTTCACCCTCGGTGTCACCACAGTGCTCGACGTGATCGTGCTGTACCTGGTCACCGCACCGCTGCTGATGCTCGCCTCGCGATCGCCGTTCTGGGCCAAGCCGTCGGTGAACGGACTCGGCTCGGTTCAGCAGATCGCCAGGGAACGCGGCCAGGCCAGGTCGAAGGAGATGTCACGATGAGCAACGACAAACCCACCGAGGAATCGGTGAACCTGGACTCCTACGAGCCCACGCAGGGCCCGAAGCACGGGTTCTTCGAACGTCTCTACACCGGCACCGGCGGCTTCCCCATCGTCAGCAGGCGCAAGTTCTTCTACGCGCTGTCGGCGGTGCTGCTGCTGATCTCGCTGCTCAGCATCGGGGTGCGCGGTTTCACCCTCGGTATCGACTTCGAGGGCGGCTCGCGTATCCAGATCCCCGCGGCCGAGGGCGTCACCACCCAGGAGGTGGAAGACGTCTACTCGCAGGCGCTCGGCCATGGACCGGTATCGGTGCAGAAGGTCGGCTCCGGGGACGCGGCCACCATCCAGGTGCGTTCGGAAACGCTCGACCTGGAACAGATCGACCAGCTCCAGACCGCGCTCTACGACGAATTCCAGCCCAAGGACTCGTCCGGGCAGGTGAGCCGCAACGCCATCAGCATCGCCGAGATCAGCGAGACCTGGGGCGGGCAGATCACCCAGAAGGCGTTGATCGCGCTGGCGGTGTTCGTGCTGTTGACGATGGTCTACATCGCCATCCGTTTCGAGCGGGACATGTCCGTCGCGGCGATCGTGTCGCTGTTCTTCAACCTGTTCGTGACGGCGGGTATCTACTCGCTGGTCGGGTTCGAGGTGACACCGGCCGCGGTGATCGGTCTGCTCACGATTCTGGGCTACGTGCTCTACGACAACGTGGTGGTCTTCGACAAGGTCGAGGAGAACACCCGTGGCGTGCTGCACCTGAACAAACGCACCTACGCCGAACAGGCCAACCTGGCCGCCAACCAGACGCTGATGCGCTCGATCAGCACCACCGTGATCGGCATCCTGCCGATCATCGGCATGCTGGTGATCGCGGTGTGGTTGCTCGGGGTCGGCACGCTCAAGGACCTCGCGCTGGTGCAGCTGGTCGGCATGATCGTCGGCGCCTACTCCTCGATCTTCCTCGCCGTGCCGGTGCTGGTCTCGATCAAGGAACGCTGGGGTCCGGTGGCCGCGCACACCAAGAAGGTCCTGGACAAGCGCGCCGGTGTCGGTGCGGGCGCTCGGGTTCCGGTGGGCGCGACGGCTGCCCGTGGCGCGCGACCGACCGGCAGCGGTGCGCCGCGGCCGGGGTCGCGTCCGAGTGGGAAGCGGCAGCAGAGAAGGCACTGACGACCGACTAGCAGGGGGTCTCATCATGCGACGCAGCACGATTCGACTGATCACCGTGCTCGCCACGGCGGCTGTGACCACCTCCGTGGTGGCCGGGTGCTCGACCAAGAACCAGGTGCCCTCCATCGGGTACGCGGTCGACGCCGCGGTCGCCAGCTACAACGGCGCGAGCACGCTCGGCGCGAGCAGCGGCGCCGCGGCGGTGTTCGGCCGGGTGCTGACCGGGTTCTTCTACACCGGACCCGACGGTCAGCAGGTGGCCGACACCGACGTCGGCACGGCCAAGGAAGTGCCGGGCGAGACGCAGACGGTGCAGTACCGGCTCAACCCGGACGGGGTCTACTCCGACGGGGTGAAGACCTCCTGCGACGATCTGGTGCTGGCGTGGTCGGCGCGCTCGGGCAAGTTCACCCGCCCCGGCGACCGTGGGCCCGTCTCGTTGTTCGACGCCGCGAGCACCGTGGGCTACGACGAGATCGAACGGATCGACTGTCAGCCCGGGTCCAAGGACGCCACCGTGGTGTTCCGGCCGGGCAAGCACTACCTGCCGTGGCGGACGCTGTTCACCGCGGCCGAGGTGATGCCTGCCCATGTGGTGGCGCAGGCGGTGGGTGTGCCGAACGTGGTGAACGCCCTGCAGACCGGCGACGGTGCGGTGATCGGCCGGATCGCCGACTTCTGGAACACCGGCTGGACCGTGAAGGCCGGGGGGCTCGACCTGACGAAGTTCCCGTCGTCGGGGCCGTATCGGATCGAATCCTTCAGCGCGAAGGACGGTCTGGTGCTGGTCGCCAATGAGAAGTGGTGGGGTGAGGCGCCCGAGACGAAGCGGATCGTGGTGTGGCCCAAGGGCACCGACTTCGCTGCCAAGGCGAAGGAGAACGCGCTCGGGGTGGTCGATCTCGGGGCCGGGTCGGTCGCGGATCTGAAGCTCGACGGTTTCGACGAGCAGACGGTGGCGAGCCGTAGCGCCGAGCAACTCGTGCTCGCCACCGGTGGGGTGTTCTCACGGGTGGAGGTGCGCCGGGCGTTCGCACAGTGTGTGCCGCGCCAGGCACTGTTCGACACGCTGGGTAAAGCGGGTGAGCCCGCGCCGCATGGCCTCGGCGCGGGAGTGCTGAACGCCCATGTGGTACAGCAGGATGCGCTGTACTACCCCGCGGTGACCGGAGGTGCCGACCGGTATCGCGGTGCCGACATCCCCGCGGCCACCGCGACGTTGGCGTCCTCCGGCACGGCGCAGCCGACGGTGCGGATCGGGTATCAGGGTCCCGATGCCCGCCGTGCGCAGACCGTGGCGATGATCGCCGAGACCTGCCGCGGCGCGGGCATCACCGTGGTCGACGCGGGTTCGCCCGACTTCACCCCGGTGAAGCTCCCCGAGGGCGCGGTCGACGCGGTCCTCGGCGGAACCGGCGCGGTGCCGGGGCCCGCGGGATCGAGCGAGGGCGCTGCCGCGTTCGCCGCGTTGCGGGCAGGTAGCGGCCTCGATTTCGGTGGCTTCGCTAACGGTCGCTACGATGCGATCACCGATCAGCTTGCGGGCGAAGCCAACTCGACCGCGACGCTGAACCTGCTGACCGAGGCCGAGAACCTGCTGTGGGCGCAGCTACCGAGCATTCCGTTGTTCGCGACGCCGCGCATCATCGCGTTCGGTAACGGGATGCAGAACGGGATCGCCGGGCCGACACAGTCCGGTACCGGCTGGAACATGGATCGCTGGGTGTTGCAGCGATGAGCGCACGTGATGAAAGAGGGTTGATGAGCAAGCACGCGGTGGTCGAGTCCGACGATCAGGCCAGTGAGCGCACCGCCGAGGCGGCCGCCGCGGTCACCCGGCTGACCCGCTGGCACGACGACTTCCCCACGCCGGGTGTGCGTTTCGCCGATCTCACTCCCGTGTTCGCCGACGCCGTCGGCTTCCGCGCGGTCATCGACTGCTTCGCCGCCATCGCCCCCGACGCCGACCTCGTGGCAGGCGTCGACGCGCGTGGCTTCCTGCTCGGAGCGGGCGTCGCCGCGACGCTGGGCACCGGCGTGCTCGCCATCCGCAAGGGCGGCAAGCTCCCGCCGCCGGTCGTCTCACGCGAGTACAAGCTCGAATACGGTTCCGCCGCACTGGAAATCCCCGCCGACGGCGTCGACCTCGAGGGCAAGCGGATTCTGCTGCTCGACGACGTCCTCGCCACCGGCGGCACCCTCGCCGCCGCAGCCGCCCTGTTCAAGGAGGTCGGCGCCGAGGTGGTGGCCGCCGCCGTGGTGATGGAACTCGAGTTCCTGAAGGGCCGCGAGCACCAGGGCGACTACCCGGTGAGCTCGATCGTCAAGATCTGACTCAGCGCGCTGCCCGCAGCATCGGCCACAGCATCGGGCCGCCCGGCACCTGCAATTCGCCGGTCACGACGAAGCCGAAGCGTTCGTAGTACGGGACGTTGACCAGGTTGCTCGATTCCAGATAGGCGACAGCGTGCTCGGCGTCGACGCGGTCGAGCCGGCTGTGGAGCAGGGCGCTCCCGTAACCTCCGCCTCGGACATCGGGGGCGGAGCCGAGCATCGCCAGATACCAGTGTGGTTCGGTCGGATGGTTCTTCTTCAGCAGGTCACCCACCTGTTTGCCGGCCAGGGTGCGGCGGCCGAACGCGCGCCAGATACCGGGCAGCGTGCGAAGTTCGGCCAGGGGTGACGGGTTCTGACGGTGCGGTGGGGTCCACAGGGCCACGCCGCCCACCGTGTCGTCGGGGCGCAGTGCGAGGTCGGAGACGTCCGCCGGTAGGAAGAGATGGCGCGCCATCGTGGCGAAGAACCGGGGCAGGCCGGCGGCTCGCCGATCCGGATCCGGCAGGATCCAGCTCATCACCGGGTCGTGCTGGAACGCCGCGGCCAGCGTCTCGGCCACCGCGCCGACATCGTGCCGGGCCGCCTTGCGCACCACAATCGTCGCCATCGCACTCCTTCGATCCGGGGTCGCCCACGAGATGGCGACTCGCGTCCAGGCTAGCTTTTCCATGACGGGCCTCACAGGAGGAGAAAAGGGGTGGCGCGTCGGGGTAGCTCGGTGTTATCAATGAAGGGTCTTGTTCCCGGCGATCGGAGCCACGCGTTGATTTCTTGAGGTAGCGCTCTCGGACGGTCCGCATTCTGCGCACCGTGTTTCCGTCGCACCTCCAGGGGATCCGCATGACCTCTCTTTCCTTGTCCGATCTCACCTTTCACTGGCCGGATGGCACCGCTGTCTTCGACGGGCTCGATGCTGTCGTCGGCCCCGGTCAGATCGGTCTCGTCGGCAGCAACGGGGCCGGCAAATCGACGCTGTTGCGGCTGGTCGCCGGTGAACTGAAGCCGGTGCGTGGGTCGATCTCCGTGCCGGGCAGTCTCGGCTATCTCCGGCAGGACCTGGGCATGCAGACCGGTCAGCGGGTGGACGCGGTGCTCGGTATCGCCGAGGTACGCGGCGCGCTGCACCGCATCGAGAGCGGCACCGGCGAGCCCGCCGACTTCGACACGGTCGGCATGTCCTGGCAGATCGAGGACGAGGCTGTCGCACTGCTCGGCAAGCTCGGTCTCGACTACGTCGCCACCTCGGTCGACGACCTCGACCGCACCCTGGACACCCTCTCCGGTGGCGAAACCGTGCTGCTCGGCCTGGTCGCCGAACTACTGCGCGAACCCGACGTGCTGCTGCTCGACGAGCCGACCAACAACCTCGACGCGGTCGCCCGCGGGCGGCTCTACGAGGTGATCCGGCAGTTCGCGGGCACCGTGATCGTGGTCAGCCACGATCGCGAACTGCTCGATCGGATGGACGGCATCGCCGAACTGCGCGCGGGCGAAATCCGCTCCTTCGGCGGTGGTTTCAGTGACTACGAGCGGATCATCGAGGCCGAGCAGGAAACGGCGCGCGCCGCCGTTCGCGATGCGCGCAGCGATGTGCGCAAGCAGGCGCGCGAACTCGTCGACGCCCGAACGAAACTGGACCGGCGGGCGCGCTTCGCGCAGAAGATGCAGGACAACAAGCGGGTACCGAAAATCGTCGCGGGACTGCGCAAGAACGCCGCGGAGGTATCGGCGGGCAAACTGCGCAACTCCCATATCGACAAACTCGACTCTGCCCGCGAAACTCTTGATCACGCCGAGGAATTGGTGCGCGCGGACCGGGAGATCCGCGTCGAGCTTCCCGGCACCCGGCTGTATCCGGGACAGGATGTGCTCGACCTACAGCAGGTCGAGCTGGCCAACGGTCCGGTGGTCGACCTGCGCGTGAGCGGACCGGAGCGGATCGCGGTGACCGGCCGCAACGGCGCGGGCAAAACCACCCTGCTGCGTCGGATCGTCGCCGAGGGACCGAAGGTTTCGTGGCGGTTGTTGCCGCAGCGACTCGATGTCTTCGACGAAACGCGAACGGTGTTCGAGAATGTCGCCGCTGCGGCACCGCACGCGACACCGGAACAGATCCGCGGTCAGCTCGCGCGCTTCCTGTTCCGCGGCGCCGACGCCGACATCGCGGCCGCCGCCCTCTCGGGCGGTGAACGACTGCGCGCCGCCCTGGCCACCCTGCTGCTCGCCGAACCGGCTCCCCGGCTGCTGATGCTCGATGAGCCCACCAACAACCTCGACCTGCCCAGCCTGGCTCATCTGACCCAGGCACTGGCGAGTTTCGAGGGTGCGCTGATCGTGGTGAGC
>NZ_JBHWZY010000289.1:0-7572 GCF_042727815.1 Nocardia sp. NPDC060220 | reverse complement strand
GCCTATGGCGCCTACCAGCAGGGCGCGGATTTCGAGCGGCCGCTGCCGGGTCTGCCCTGGGTCGCGGCCGACGAGACCGTGGTGCCCGCGCCGGTGCGTCAGGTGGCGATCATGACCGGGGTGCTGATGTTCGCCGACGCCGCGGATCGGTCGGCCGCCGGGGTCGCACTCGCCAAGCAACTGCACCGCCTGCTCGACGAATCACCGACGCTGTACGGCACCGGTGAACTGGTCACCGACGTGCTGTGGCTGCTGCTGCGCGTGCAGGCCAGGGCCGACGCGCAGCAGTTGGTCGACCACGCGACGCGCGTGCTCGGCCGGACTCCCGAGATGGCTGTCGCCGAAGCGGGACTGGCGCTCTACGCCCATCGCCCGGCCGTCGTGCTGACGGTGCTGGAACCCCTGCTCGCCACCCCGCGCTGTTCCTCGCGCTCGCTGGTCGCGGCATGGCTACTGGTCGCGGTCGCCGCCGACCGCCTCGATCGTCCCCGCAAGGTCGACGATGCCTGCGAACAGGCTCTCGCGCAGGCGGCGGCCGAACAACTGACGCGCCCGTTCCTCGACGTGCCGGAGGCGGCTGAACTGCTCGCCCGGATCGGCGCGCGCTTCGGCCAGTACGCGGCGCTCGTGGACCGGATCCGTGCCCACCGCGGCGCCACCGCGGGCGCACCGCAGCTCACCGACACCGAACTGGTGGTGCTGCGCCAACTTCCCTCTGGCATGACCGCGGGCAATATCGCCACCGACCTCGGCGTCTCGGTGAACACCGTCAAAACGCACCTGCGCGGCATCTACCAGAAGCTCGCGGTGAACGCGCGCGCCGAAGCGATCGCCCAGGCTCGCGTGCTCGGCCTGCTCTGATCTCAGTCCGGCGCCTGGAGGGCCGGAAACCAGACATCGGTGAGCACCGCCGCGGCCTGCGTGGCCGAGACGTCGATGGTGCCCTGCATCGCCCAGCGGGTGAAGAACCGCTCGAGCTGGGCGACGAGCAGTTCGATCCGCAGCCGGGCCTCGTCGCGGCGGTGCTCGGGCCAGCGGGCGAGATAGGCGGGCATGGTGTCGGCCAGGGTCATGATGCCCTCGCGCGCCACCGCGCGGAATTCCGGTTCGAGCGCGGTGGCTTCGTCCCAGGCCGGGAGCATGTCCTTGTTCGTGAAGAACCAGTCGATCGCGCGAGTCATCCAGTCCGCGAACGACTCTCGGGAGCCGATGGTGAGTACCCGGTCCAGGTCGGCGTAGAAATCCCGGACGCTGGCGAGGGTGCCTTCCTGGGCGATGGCGCGCAGCACCTCGCCTTTGCTCGTGAAGTGCAGGTAGAAGGTCGCCCGGCTGCAGCCGACGGCGGCGGCGATGTCGTCGACGCGGACATCGGAGTAGCCCTGCGTCTCGAACAGGGTGCGTGCGGTCTCGACGATCCGGGCCTTCGTCAGGCGCTTCTGTTCCTCGCGGAGCGAGCCACGGCGGGCGGGTTCGGTCGTCATAGGGTCATCTTAGACGATCAGCCCATTCACTGGACATGATGTCTAGTGAGACGTTATCCTGTGGTCCACGTCACGGCGTGGTCATCGATGACCGAGGCCGCTGGAGGAGTTGTGCATGGATACACGCGAATTACCCAAGGTCTGCGTCATCGGCGCCGGACCTTCGGGTATCACCGCCGCCAAACGGCTTGCCGAGAACGGAATTCCGTTCGACTGCTACGAGGCGTCCGACGAGGTCGGTGGCAACTGGTACTTCAAGAATCCCAACGGCATGTCGGCGTGCTATCAGAGCCTGCACATCGATACCTCGAAGTATCGCCTGCAGTTCGAGGACTTCCCGGCCCCGGCGGATTGGCCACACTTCCCGCATCACTCGCAGCTGCTGCAGTACTTCAAGGACTACGTCGACCACTTCGGCCTGCGCGACAGTATTCGGTTCAACAGCCTGGTCACCTCGGCCGAGCGTGACGACGCGGGCCTGTGGCGGGTCACGACAGCGGCGGGCGACACCGAAATCTACGACGCGCTGATCGTGTGCAACGGCCACCACTGGAACCCCCGATTCCCGGACTACCCCGGCGAATTCGACGGCGTGCTCATGCACAGCCACGCCTACAACGACCCGTTCGACCCGATCGACATGCGCGGCAAGCGGATCGTCGTGGTGGGCATGGGCAACTCCGGGCTCGATATCGCCTCGGAACTGTCCCAGCGATTCATCGCCTCGAAGCTGTTCGTCTCCGCCCGTCGCGGCGTGTGGGTGCTGCCCAAGTACGTCAACGGGCAAGTGGGCGACCGTGCGTCGATGCCCGCGTGGATTCCCGACAAGATCGCGCTCAAGCTCAAACAGCGCTTCGTGCGCAAGAACCGCGGCGAGATGTCGACCTATGGACTGCCGACGCCGGATCACGAGCCGTTCGAAGCGCATCCGTCGGCGAGTGAGGAATTCCTGCACCGGGCCGGCTGCGGTGACGTGGAGTGCAAGCCCGCGATCACCCGATTAGACGGCGACACCGTGTATTTCGCCGACGGCACCAGCGAGCAGGCCGACGTGATCGTGTGTGCCACCGGCTACCACATCAGTTTTCCGTTCTTTGCCGACGCCGAGTTGGTGCCCGATGCGGCCAATCGGTTCCCGCTGTACCAGATGATGATGAAGCCCGGCGTGGACAACCTGTTCTATCTCGGTCTGGCCCAGCCGATGCCGACGCTGGTGAACTTCGCCGAGCAGCAGAGCAAGCTGGTGGCGGCTTACCTGACCGGTCGCTATCACCTGCCCCCGCGCGAGCAGATCGACGAGGTGCTCGGCGCGCAGGAGGCCAAACGCGCCGGACGCTATTACGATTCGCCCCGCCACACCATCCAGACCGAATTCGAGCCGTACGTGCGCTCGATGACCAAGGAGCTGGAGCGCGGCGCGAAACGTGCCGCCGCCGCGGGCAATACGTTGCCGGTGCCCGCTCGGGTGACCGCCGAGGTGGCGCGATGAGCGCTTCTTCGGGCTTCTGTCGTGACGAATTCGCCGGTGTGCGTGCGGCCTTCGACGAACACCTCGCCTCCGGCGCCGAACTGGGCGCCGCCCTGTGCGTCACCGTCGACGGCGATCCGGTGCTCGATCTGTGGGGTGGCTACGCCGACCCGGAGCAGACCACCGCGTGGGCGGCCGACACCCTGGTCAACGTCTTCTCGGTCACCAAGACGATGACGGCGCTGTGTGCCCTGCTGCTGGTCGACCGTGGTGAACTCGATGTCGACCAGCGGGTGGCCCACTACTGGCCCGAATTCGCGGCGAACGGCAAGGCCGACATCGAAGTTCGGCACCTGCTCTCGCACACCTCCGGTGTCTCGGGCTGGGACAAGCCGATCGAGCTGTCCGACATCTACGACACCGATGCCGCCGCCGCCCGGCTGGCGAGACAGGCGCCCTGGTGGGAGCCGGGCACCGCCTCGGGCTATCACGCCATCAACTACGGCCATCTCGTCGGCGAACTCGTGCGCCGCATCACCGGTCGTTCACTGGGCACGTTCTTCGCCGACGAGCTGGCCGGGCCCTTGGGCGCCGATTTCCACATCGGCACCGGTCCCGAGTACGCCGACCGGATCGCCACCCTGGTCCCGCCGGAGTTGCCGGACTTCGACCTGTCGATCCTCGACCAGGACAGCGTGCTGATCAAGACGCTCACCAGTCCCTGGCTCGAGGTCTCCGAAACCGCCACGCCGGCCTGGCGAGAGGCCGAGATCGGCGGCACCAACGGGCACGGCAACGCGCGCTCGGTGGCCCGCATCCAGTCGCTGATCGCCAACGGCGGCGAGCTGAGCGGCAGGCAGTTCCTCTCGCCCGCGACGATCGAGCTGATCTTCCGCGAGCAGGCCGACGGCATCGACCTGGCGCTGCTGGCTCCGCTGCGTTTCGGCATCGGCTACGGGCTGCCACGACCGGAGACCTTCCCGCACATCCCCGACGGGCGGGTCTGCTGGTGGGCCGGGTACGGCGGCTCGATGGTCGTCAACGACCTGGATCGTCGAATCACCTTCGCCTACACCATGAATCGCATGGCGACCGGACTGATCGGCTCCGATCGGTGCGACAGCTACCTGAAAGCCACTTTCGACGCAATTGGAGACGCCCGATGAGCATGCGTGCGATGCAGTTGACGGCGCCGGGCACCCTCGAATTACGTACGGTGCCCGTACCCGAACTCGGCCCCGGCGATCTGCTGCTGCGGGTCGGCGCGGCCGGGATCTGCCATTCGGATTCGTTCGTGCTGAGCCTGCCGTTCCCGATGAGCGAGAAGCCCTTGACGTTGGGCCACGAGATCGCGGGCACCATCGAGGCGGTCGGCTCGGGGGTGGAAGGTCGCAGCGTCGGCGAACGCGGGATCGTGTACCTGTGCTGGTCGTGCGGCGAATGCCGGGAGTGCCTGCGCGGCAACGAGAATGTCTGCCTGGCTGCCGGTCGCACCGCGATGCCGCCGTGCCCCGGCCTCGGCCCCGACGGTGGTATGGCCGAATACGTCCGCATCCCGGCGCGCTCGTTCGTGCCGATCGCCGACGAACTCGACTTCGCCCACGCCGCGCCTCTGGCCGACGCGGCCCTGACGCCGATGCACGCCATTCGCGGCGCCATGGACCAGCTGTGGCCCGGCGCCACCGCGGTCGCCAGCGGGATCGGCGGACTGGGTCACGTGGCGGTGCAGTTGTTGAAGGCACTCACCGAAACCACCGTGATCGCCGTCGACGTGGACGCCGACAAGCTCGCCCTGGCCACCGAATGCGGCGCCGACATCGTGCTCAAGGCCGACGAGAACACCGCGGCCACGATCTTGGAGCTCACCGGCGGACGCGGTGCGGAGGCGGTGTTCGATTTCGTCGGCACCGACCCCACCGTCAAGGTCGCCGTCGAATCCGTAGCCCCCAACGGTGCTGTCCGGCTGGTGGGTCTCGGCGGCGGCGCCACCGGCATCGACTCGGGCCCGGCGGGCGGACCCGGTCTGCCCTGGGGTGCCACGGTACGAAAGTCCTACGGCGGCACCAGGTCCGACCTCATAGATTCTGTGGCCTTGGCCGCCGCGGGCAAGCTCCGCGCTCAGGTCGAGCGGTTCGACCTGGCCGATGCCCGCACCGCCTTCGACCGACTCGACTCCGGCGCGATCCGCGGCCGCGCCGTCCTCATTCCTTGATGGAGAAGAACATGACCAACGCTGTAGACCCACAGGAATTCGTGGCCAAGGTGGCTGCGGGCCTGACCGCGCCGGGCGCGCCGTTCGAGATGACCGTCGAACCCGTTCTCGGCGTGCCGATTCCGGTCCTCGCCCATCGCCGTGCCAACCTGCGCGAACTATTGGAGCACTCGCGCAAGTGGGGCGAGCGCGACTACCTCGTCACCGAGGACCGCCGGATCTCCTTCACCGAGCACGCCGCGGCCGCGGGCGCGCTGGCCACCGCCCTGGCCGCCAGGTACGGCGTCGGCAAGGGCGATCGCGTGGGCATCCTGGCCGCCAACGGCCCGGACTGGGTGATCGCGTTCTGGGCCGCGCAGTGTCTCGGCGCGATCCCGGTCGGCTACAACGCCTGGTGGGCGCCGCCGGAGATCGCCTACGGGCTCGGCCACACCACTCCGACCGTCGTCGTCGCCGACGCGAAAAGGGCTGCGCTGCTGGCCGAGACCGGCACCGACCTGCCCGTCCTGACCATGGACGAGGATCTGCCCGCCCTGATCGCCGAGTTCGGCGGCGGCGAGATCCCCAGCACACCGGTCGACGAAGACGATCCGGCCGTGATCCTCTACACCAGCGGGACCAGCGGCAGGCCCAAGGGTGTTGTCCATTCGCAGCGAAACATGGTGGCGATCAGTGACTACCACCGTTTCACCGACGCCATGATGGCCGCGTTCATGGGTCAGGAGCCCGGGGATGCTCCCAGCGATCGCCGCTACCTGGTCACCGCGCCGCTGTTCCACATCGCCAGCCTGCACAACCTCGTCATCCCGCGCCTGCTGACCGGTGCGGCGGCGGTGTTCCCCCACGGGGCGTTCGAGGTCGGCCGCGTCCTGAGCCTGGTCGAGCGCGAGAAGGTCACCAACTGGGCCGCGGTGCCGACCATGGCGTCGCGCCTGCTGGAACACGATGTGGCCCAGCACGATCTGTCCTCGCTGAGCGCGCTCTCGCTGAACTCCGCGCCGTCCTCGCCCGCGCTGCTCGCCAGCCTGCGCGAGAAGATCCCGGCCCTGCAGTTCTCGCTGACCACCAGCTACGGCCTCACCGAGAGCGGCACCGCGGCGACGGTCGCCACCCCGCTGGACCTGGCCGCGGACGACGCCTCGGTCGGCAGGCCGATCATCGGGGTGGCAGTGGAGATCCGCGACGCCGAGGGCAACGCGCTCGGCGAGGGTGAGGAGGGCGAGATCTGCATCCGCAGTCCCTACGTCATGCTCGGCTACTGGAACGACGACGCGGCGACAGCGGCCTCGATCGACGACCAACGCTGGTTGCGCTCCGGTGATTTCGGCACGATGGACAACGGCAGACTCACCGTGTCGGGCAGGCGCACCGACCTGATCCTGCGCGGCGGCGAGAACGTGTATCCCACCGAGATCGAGAACGTGCTCGTCGAACATCCGGCCGTCAGCGACTGCGCGGTCTTCGGCGTCGCCCACCCCGATCTCGGCCAGGAAGTGGCGGCGATCGTCGTCGCCGAACCAGGGGCGGTGGACCCGGCGGAACTGAGCGCCTTCGTCGCCGATCGCCTCGCCTATTTCAAGGTGCCCGCCCGGTGGCGGATCACTTCGGACGCGCTGCCGCGCAACGCGACCGGTAAAGTCACCAGGCGCGAGCTCGCGATCTAAGAGGGGTCACACCATGTTCGACAGCATCATCAAGGGTGCCCGTTGGTTCGACGGCACCGGCGCCCCGTCCGCGGTTCGTCACCTCGGCATCACCGACGGCAAGATCGCCGAGATCTCGGAGACCCCGCTCGACGAGACCGGGTGCTCCCGCGTCGTCGACGCGACCGGCAAATGGGTGATCCCCGGCATCATCGACATCCACACCCACTACGACGTCGAAGTCCTGCTCGACCCATCGCTGTCGGAGTCCGTGCGGCACGGCGTCACCACCGTGCTGCTCGGCTCGTGTTCGCTCTCGACCGTGCACGTCGACGGCGAGACCGCGGGCGACCTGTTCGGCAGGGTCGAGGCCATCCCGCGTCAGTACGTGGTCGGCGCGATGAACGACGTCCAGACCTGGAGTACCGCAGGCGAATACGTCGACGCGCTCGAACAGTTGCCGCTCGGGCCCAACCTCGCCGGCTTCATCGGCCACTCCGATATCCGGGCCGCGGTGATGGGGCTGGACCGCTCCACCCGCAAGGACGTGAAACCGTCCGAGGCGGAGCTGGCCGAGATCGAGCGCATGCTCACCGACGCGCTCGACGTCGGCTTCGTCGGAATGTCGTCGCAGCAGCTGCTTTTCGACAAGCTCGACGGCGAGACCTGCCGTTCGCGGACGCTGCCGTCCACCTACGCCAAGAGCAAGGAACGCCACCGGCTCAACACGATCCTGCGCAAGCGCGGTCGCGCGTTGCAGGGCGGACC
>NZ_JBHWZY010000288.1:0-7575 GCF_042727815.1 Nocardia sp. NPDC060220 | reverse complement strand
AGACCAGCTCAGAACTATCCCTGGAAAGAAGTCCTCACTCCATCGAGTGACAGACCCTTCTTGACGACCTTGCCGTTCTCGGTGGCCTCGCCCATCAGCTGCCAGTCATCGGGTGTGAGCATCTTCACAGCACCGTTGAGGCGCTTGCGGTCGTCCTTGTCGGCCAGGAAAGCGCCGTGTGAGCAGCAGCCGTCGTCGGGGCGTTCGGCGATGATGCCCTGGCAGGCGGGCGTGCCGAACACGCACGTCCAGCGCGACAGCAGCCACGTCAGATCGGCGACGATCTGGTGCTCGTCGTTTGCTGGATCGGTGAACTCGATCCACTCCCGTGGGAAATCGAGCTCGACTTCCGGGGTTGGGTCGATCTTTCGCCCAGGTCGGAGCCCGGTCTCCGCGGTGCCAGATGCGCCTTCGGTCACAACTCGTGACGCTAACAGTTCAGTCGCCTGGCCTGCTGTACCGGATCACCAAGTACCGTATTCGTGTGCGGCTTGGTGTTCTCGATGTCGGAAGCAATACCGTCCACCTGCTCGTGGTGGACGCGCATCGTGGTGGCCACCCGATGCCGATGAGCTCGACGAAGTCGGCGTTGCGCCTGTCCGAGAGCATGGATTCGGTGGGCCGGATCACCGAGGAGGGCGAGGCGCGGCTGATCGCGACCATCCTCGAATTCGCTGATCTGGCACGCAATTCCAAGTGCGTGGAGCTGATGCCGTTCGCCACCTCGGCCCTGCGCGAGGCAACCAATTCCGAGGAAGTACTCGCCCGCGTCCGTGCGATGACCGGAGTCGATCTGCAAGTGCTCTCCGGCGACGACGAGGCCAGGCTGACGTTTCTCGCGGTGCGCCGCTGGTTCGGCTGGAGCGCGGGCCGGATCATCAATCTCGACATCGGCGGCGGCTCGCTGGAGCTGTCCAACGGCGGCGACGAGGAACCCGACGTGGCGCTGTCGCTGCAACTCGGCGCGGGCAGGCTCACCAGGGAGTGGCTGCGCGACGACCCGCCGGGCAAGCGCAAGATCGCGGTCCTGCGCGACTGGCTCGACGCCGAACTGGTCGTCCCGTCCAAGACGATGATCGACGCGGGCAGGCCCGACCTGGCCGTGGGCACCTCGAAGACATTCCGTTCGCTGGCCCGGCTGACCGGCGCGGCACCCTCGGCGGCCGGTCCGCGGGTGCGACGTACACTGACCAGCTCCGGTCTGCGCCAGCTGATCGCGTTCATCTCCCGGATGACCGCGTCGGACCGCGCGGAACTGGAAGGCGTGAGTTCGGATCGGTCCCAGCAATTGGTGGCCGGCGCATTGGTCGCGGAGGCGAGTATGCGGGCGTTGTCGCTCGACAGCATCGAAATCTGCCCATGGGCGCTGCGCGAAGGCCTCATCTTGCGCAAACTGGACTCCGAGCCCAACGGAGGTGGACCGGCCGCGGTGCCGCCGGTCACGCCGGTCGCGGAAGTGGAGTCGGCATGAGTAGCGAGGATTCTAAACAGCTATCGGTGGCTGAGCTGCTGGCGCGCAACGCCGCGCAGGGGGCCGCGCCCGCGACCTCCGGTGGCGGTGGACGACGACGGCGCAGCGGGCGCGGACTCTCGGTCAACGATCTGACCGGTGAGAACGCGGCGGTCAAGCCGAACTCGCACGCCGCGCCCGCGCCGGAACCCCCGCCCGCGTATGTCCCGCCGCCGACCTACGCCCCCGAGCCCGCGCCTAGTTACGAACCGCCCGCGAGTTACCAGCCCGCGCCCTACCCGCCGCCCGGTCCGGCCGAACCGGCCTTCTCGCCGATGTCGGGCCCGATCACCCGATTCGACCCCGATGCGGGGTACTCCGCGCCCGATCCGCGCGACCCACTCGGACTTGCCGAACAGCGACCGTCGTCCGATCCGTTCGGGCCGTTCCGTGCCGAAGCGCGCGATGCCGGTTCTCGTGGGGGAGGACGCGGTCCGGGTCGCCTCGGTGTTCCCGGCGGTCCCACGCAGCCGGTCGATCCCGGTATCGCCGAGATGTTCGGTTCCGGTGCGCTGCCCGCGGTCGGCGGGGGCAGACGGCATCGACCGGATGAGCCCGAGGTCGCCCCGTACGCCGAGCCGCCGAAACCGCCGCCGGTCACCGGCGGCCGGGCCGCGCGCAGGCGAGCCGCCGAAGCCGCGGAAGAGGCCATCGAGGCGAGCCCGGCGCCGGGCCGCCCGTCGTTCGACGCGCCGCTCTACGAGGCGGGCATCGATGCGCCACAGGCCTTCATGGGCAGGCCGGGGCAGTCGCGCGGATTGGACGCGCTCCCCGATATCGGGCCCGGTTTCGACAATCAGGCCGGATCGGGCTTCGACGAGCATCGGGGCACCGGGTCCTTCGACAGCCGGCCAGGGCAGGGCTTCAACGGCCGACCGGGAGAGTCTTTCGACGGCAGGCCCGCGTCGGGCTTCAACGGGCGGCCGGGCGAGTCTTTCGATGGTCAGCCTGGCAACGGGCGGCCGGGCGCCGAGCCCGCGCGAGGTTTCAACGGGGCGGGGCGTAACGGCGCCCCCGGCCTGAACGGGCAGCCCGCGCCGGGTCGTGTCGACGCGGCGCAAGCCTTCAACGGATATCCGCCGCCGGGCGCCGAAGCCACCCAGGCCTACAACCTCGCGCCGGGCACCGACGCCCCGCCGGCCCGCGGCGCGGATCAGCGCCCTTCGCTGGATCGCCGACGGGGCGAGCCGAAGTCCGGCGGGCTGCCGTCGTGGTCGGCGCGCAGGCATCGTCCGGACAAGAACGCGCCCGCGCCGGAGAGCGGTGGTTTCCCGACGGCCGCGTGGTCGCCGGTCAGCCAGGAGCAGCCGCTGGTGTCCGGGCAGTCGGTGGCCGGGGACCTGCTGCGCCAGCGCGCCGAACGCGGCCCCGACGCCGACGCGCACACCGAGGTCGTCTACCGAGTCGGCGCCGACCAGGCCGACGACGAGGACACCGACGACTACGCCGAGTCCGATTACGTCGACCGCGACTACGTCGACAACGACTACTCCGACGCCGACTACGCCGAATCCGAGTACGACGACGCGGCATTCGACGACGATGACGACTACGACGACGACTACGAACCCAAGCCGACCAGGGCGAGCAGGCGTGCCGCGACCAAGGCCGCCGCCGTGACCCTGGCCGACCGGGCGAGGGCGAAGGTGGCGAGCCGGGCCAAGTCGAAGAACGGCAGCGTCGCCCAGTCGCGAGCCGCGAGCAGATTGTCGGGTAACCGAGCGGGCGGGTCGGTGGCCGGCCGTGCCGCGCGCGTATCGAGCATGGCGCGCGGCGACGACGACAACGCCAACCGCCGCCAGTGGATGATCCTGGGCGCGCAGAGCGCGGGCGCGGCGGTCGCCGGAATGTTGCTGTTCAAGGGTTTCGAGACATTGTGGGAGTCGATGGCGTTGGTGGCGCTGGCGCTGGCGACGGTCGTGATCCTCGGTCTGGTGGCGCTGGTTCGCATCCTGCGCCGCACCGACGACATCTACAGCACTGTGATCGCCGTCGTCGTGGGCGTCTTCGTGACGCTGGGACCGCTAGCCTTTCTCCTCAGTACCAGCTGAATACAGGGAGTGGGCTGTGGGGAACGCACGGGCGGACATCGCGATCGGGCTGTCGACGGCCTCGGTGTATCCGGAGAACACGCAGGCGGCGTTCCGCTATGCCGCCGAATTGGGTTACGACGGTGTGGAATTGATGGTCTGGGCCGAGCCGGCCAGTCAGGACATCGCGACGGTGCAGTCCTACGCGAAGCGCTACGGCATCCCGGTGCTGGCTGTGCACGCGCCGTGTCTGCTGATCTCCCAACGGGTCTGGGGCGCCGACCCGGTGGCCAAGCTGGAACGCAGCGTGCGGACCGCGGAGGCGCTCGGCGCCGACACCGTGGTGGTGCACCCGCCGTTTCGCTGGCAGCGCCGCTACGCGAGAGGTTTCGCCGATCAGGTCGGTGAGCTCGAGGCGCATCACCCGGTCAAGGTGGCCGTGGAGAACATGTTCCCGATGCGGGCCGACACCCTGTTCCGCGACGGCGCGGTGCGCAGACTGGAACGGCGCGCGGGCCCCGGCCGCGCGGTGAGCGCGTTCAGCCCGTCCTTCGATCCGACCGACACCGGCTTCGATCACTACACCCTCGACCTCTCGCACACCGCGACCGCGGGCGCCGACGCGCTCGAGCTGGCGCGCCGGATGGGCGAGGGCCTGGTCCACCTGCACCTGGCCGACGGTCGCGGCGCCGCGCACGACGAGCACCTGGTGCCCGGCGACGGCACCCAGCCCTGCGCGCAACTGTGTGAACACCTGATACACACTGGTTTTCGCGGCCACGCGGTCGCCGAGATCAACACCCAGAACGCTCGAACCACCGCCGAACGCTCCACCCAGCTGGCGCGCACCCTCGATTTCGCACGCCGCCACCTCACCGGCGCCACCCCCGACCCCCAACCGCGCCACGCCGACCTGCCATAACCGAACGCGGGACGGAGTCAGCCGGATCCGTCACCACCAACGACCACCACCACCACCCTGGCCGGGTAGTCCCTGTATGTCTCTACCCAAAGGGGCCCGCCCCGATCTGGACTGACCGGAGGGTGCGACGAAGGAGTACCCGGAGGGAGGGAAGATCGGGGCCTCCAGGGCCCCGCTCGAGCGCGCCAGCGCTCCAAAATCTCAGCGGAAGTCGCGGGAGCGGGCCACGATGGTCAGGTCGAGGTGTTCGAGGTGGTCGGCGACAACGCTGGCGGCGCCCTCGGCGTTTTGGATGCGGCCGCGGATGAGCAGGGCGGTGGCGTTCTGGGCGAGGCGGCGGTAGCGGGTCCACAGGCCGACCGAGCAGACGACGTTGACCATGCCGGTCTCGTCCTCGAGGTTGAGGAAGGTGACACCCGCGGCGGTGGCGGGGCGCTGACGGTGGGTGACGGCGCCCGCCACCAGGATGCGGGCACTGTCCTCGACGAGCAACAGATCGCACGCGGGCACCACCCCGAGTGAGTTCAAATGGGCGCGAAGGAATTCAGTGGGATAGGAGCCCGGCGAGATGCCGGTGGCCCAGACATCGGCGGCGGCGAGTTCGAGCGCGCTCATGCCGGGCAGCGCCGGGGCGACAGTGGCTGGACCGGTGCCGGGGAGGCGATCCGGACGTTCCACAGCCGCCGCGCCCGCCGCCCACAATGCCGCCCTGCGCACGCTGCTGCCACGCGAATCCTTTGGCACAGCTGAATCCGGCGGGCCGTAACCTTGTTCGAGCACTCGATGATCCGCGTCCAAAGCTCGTGCGGCAGGTGTTGCTGCCCAACTCCGACTGTCGCCGGTGAACGGTTCGTGCGTCGCAGCGCCGGCAGCGCGCGGTTCGGTATCGACCAGAACGTCCAGCGCTCCCGCCGTGGCGAGCGATTCCGACTGGGCGACAGTGAGTTCCACGCGACCGGTGAGGTCGAGCATCGAGGCGAAGGGACCGTGTTCGGCACGGGCGGCGACGATGCGCTCGGCGAGGTCGGTGCCGATGTGCCGCACACCCGACAGGCCGAGCCGGATCTCGATGCCCGCGTTCTCGAGGGTGGGCTCGGCACGGCTGGCGTTGATGTCGGGGCCGTGCACGCGCACCCCGTGCCTGCGGGCGTCGGCGACCAGCGACTGCGGCGAGTAGAAACCCATCGGCTGCGCACGCAACAGCCCGGCACAGAACGCCGCCGGATGGTGCAGCTTGAACCACGACGAATAGAACACGATCGAGGCGAAACTCTGCGAATGACTCTCGGGGAAACCGAAATTGGCGAAGGCGTAGAGCTTCTCGTAGATGCGGTCGGCGAGAGCGCCGGTGATGCCATGTAGGTCCCGCATGCCCTGGTAGAGGCGGTCCTTCAACTGTTCCATCTTCTCCGGCGAGCGTTTGGAACCCATGGCGCGGCGCAACTGGTCGGCTTCGGCGGGACTGAAACCGGCCACGTCGATGGCCATCTGCATCAGCTGTTCCTGGAACAACGGAATGCCGAGGGTGCGGGCGAGCGAGTTCTCCAGCGCGGGATGATCGCAGACCGGCGCTTCCTTGCCGTTGCGCCTGCGGATGTAGGGGTGCACCGAACCACCCTGGATGGGCCCCGGCCGGATCAGCGCCACCTCCACCACCAGGTCGTAGAAGGTACGCGGCTTCAGCCGGGGCAATGTCGCCATCTGCGCGCGCGACTCCACCTGGAACACCCCGATCGAGTCGGCGCGCGAGAGCATCTCGTAGACACCGGCTTCGGTGAGATCGAGCGCGTGCAGTTCGACCTGCTCGCCTTTGTGCTCGCGCACCAGGTCGATCATGTAGTGCAGCGCCGAGAGCATGCCGAGGCCGAGCAGGTCGAATTTCACCAAACCGACCGCGGCGCAGTCGTCTTTGTCCCACTGCAACACACTGCGCCCGGCCATCCGCGCCCACTCCACCGGACATACGTCGGCGATCGGCCGATCGCAGATCACCATGCCGCCGGAGTGGATCCCCAGATGCCGTGGCAGACCGTCGAGTTCGCCCGCGAGCTCGAGCACGGCGTCCGGGATATCGGTGCCCGTCTCGGCGGCCACCCCGGACCAGCGGCTCACCTGTTTACTCCACGCGTCCTGCTGCCCCGGTGAAAAGCCCAGTGCGCGTGCGGCATCACGCACCGAGGACTTGCCGCGATAGGTGATCACATTCGCCACCTGGGCGGCATAGTCGCGACCGTACTTGGCGTAGACGTGCTGGATGGCCTCCTCGCGGCGGTCGGATTCGATGTCGACATCGATATCGGGCGGTCCGTCGCGCTCGGGCGAGAGGAACCGCTCGAACAGGAGCTGGTTGGCGACGGGGTCGACATTGGTGATGCCGATGGCATAGCAGACCGCGGAGTTGGCGGCCGAGCCTCTGCCCTGACACAGGATGTCGCTGTTCTTGCAGAACTCGACGATGTCGTGCACCACCAGGAAATAGCCGGGGAACTCCATCTTCTCGATCACCGCGAGCTCGTGCTCGAGCTGCCGGTACGCCTGCGGGTTCCGCGCCGGCGGCCCGTAGCGCTCGGCGGCACCGCGCAGGGCGAGCTCGCGCAGCCACGAATTCTCGTCATGGTCGGCGGGCACGTCGAACGGGGGCAGCTTCGGGGCGATCAACCCCAGGTCGAACGCGCATTCGCGGGCCAGCACCGCCGCGTTCGCCACCGCGTGCGGGTAGTCGGCGAACAGGTGCGCCATCTCCGCACCCGACCGCAGGTGCGCGCCGCCGGTGGGCGCGAGCCAGCCCGCCATCTCGTCGAGACTGCTCCTGGCGCGGATCGCAGCCAGCGCCATCGCCCGGCGACGCTGCGCCGGAGAGGCGAAATGCGCACCGGTGGTGGCGAGTACGGGAACATCGAGCCGGTCGGCCAGCGCGATCAGCAGCGCGTTGCGCTCGTCATCGGTGGCGATGCCGTGATGGGTGAGCTCCACACTCACCCGATCGGCGCCGAATCGTTCGAGCAGATCCCGCAGGGCCGCTTCGGCTTTCGGTAGCCGGATATCGCCACCGCGCAGATCGTGTTCGAGCGCGGTGCGCAGGTGGCCTTTCCGGCAGCCGGTGAGGATATGCC
>NZ_JBHWZY010000287.1:0-7581 GCF_042727815.1 Nocardia sp. NPDC060220 | reverse complement strand
CCAATATAGCTGCCGCGCAATGACGTAAGCACAGTTTCGGTGAATACAACGTGGGAACCGGGGTCGAGATCACCGTCAACGGACTGGTCGATGCGATTCGCACCGCCGCCGGCCTGCAACCGACCGCGTGGCTGCCGCATTATGCCGCCGCTCGCGACGGTGAAGTGCGCCGCAGCTGCCTCGATGTCGCCCGCGCCCGCGCCGAGCGAATCCTCGAGGCGACCACCGCCCTGCCGAATGGCATCGAACGCACCCTGAATTGGCTGCGGGACGCGCAAGCGTCTCTGGTTCCCACCGTGTAATCGCTTGTTGTCGAAGGGAGGGGCGGGCTGATGCGGCCTGTTCTCGATGATGATCACACCGGAATTCTCGCGGCGAGACAATTCGCCGAATCGGGCTATCTGATCGTGCCGGGACTGATTCCGGGCGAACTGCGCGCACGGCTGTTGCCGGAAGTGGACCGCTGGGTGGACCAGGGATTACGTGCGCGGTCCATCGACAGTTGCCGCGATCCCGCGACCTACGGAATACCGCCGGTGATGGAGCTGGAATTGCCCGCGCACGGGGAAATCCTGACGTATCGGCCGCTGATGGTGATCCTGTCCCAGCTGCTCGGACCCGATTTCGTCTACCACCATCTGCACAGTGACCGCCATGACGCAACGATCGCGGCGAAATCGTGGCACCACGACTATGAACCCAACGATCTGGCCGATTCCACCCTGGCGATGGTGCACACGCTGCATTACCTCACCGGACTCGATGACACCATGGCCGCGCTGGTGATTCTGCCGGGGTCGCATCATCAGTCGCGCGAAAAGTCGGCGATGGCGCATGTCGGCACCGACCATCTCGATGGTGAAGTGGTGATCGATTCGCTACCACCGGGTTCGACGGTGCTCTTGCATTCGGCGTTACTGCACGCGCGACGACTGTCGACGACGACGTCGGACCGGCATCGCTACTTCGTCGACGCGTCCTATTGCCAGACCGGCGCGGCGCGCTGGCGGCCGGTGAAACCGTATTGGCGCCATATGTTGGCACGTGCGCGTGAGCTGGGCCTCGGCACCGGGCTTTCGCCGGAGTTGTTCGCCGACAGGCATTTCCGAGACGATATCGCACAAGGATAGGGGCGCCCGATCATGAGAATCGTCGGAGACAGCGATCTCGCCGAGGTATTGGCGATTTACCGGGATGAGCATTGCGCGCACGGGGCGGAAGAGGGTGTGCGGTTTCGCGAAGGAGAGGACAATCTTCGCCGGGGTGACGAATTGTCGGGCACCTGGACCCGGGTGCTGTTGTCGCGGGCTGATCTGGCCGCGGTGACCCTGCCCTGGCATCTGAGCGAGGGCGGCGACCGGGAACTGGTGCCGCGCACCGGGCTGACGGTCGAACAGGCGGCCGCGCGACTGCGCACCGAACGGGCCGATCTGGCCGCCGCCAACCCGGTGTGCACGGGGCTGATCACCGCCCTGACCGAAGCGCCGTTCACCACCGTGTTTCTCAGCGCCGCTCCGGCCGGGCACAGCGACTATGCCGATCTGCGGGCCGAGGAAGGACTGTTCCACCTCGACGGGCTGCACCGCATGATCGCGTGGGAACTCGCGGGCAGGCTTCCCGAGGGGGATCTGATCGACGGTGTCGTGGCCGGTGAGCTGCGCGGCGAAGGTGTGCGGCGATGAACGCGGACACGCTGATCGACCTGTTGCGGCGTAACGCGCGCGAACACCCACAGCGACCCGCACTGGCCGATGTCGACCGCGTGTTCACCTATCGCGAGGTCGAGCGAATAGCCGAGGTGACCGCGGATCGACTGTGTGCGTCGGGGGTCGGCCGGGGCGATCGTGTCGCTGTTCTCGGCGAACGAGACGCCCGGCAATGCGCGCTGATGTTCGGGGTGTGGTGCCGCGGGGCGGTCGCGGTTCCGGTCGAATCCTCGTGGAGTGCAGGTCAATTGCGTCGCCGACTCGACGCTGTCGGGGCACGCTGTGCGGTGTCGGCGACGGTCACCGACTACGGATCGGTCGTCATCGATCCGGTCGAGGCGATCGAGAGCGACGCACGGGGCGGTGCGTGCCACGTCGATGCCGGTGACCTCGCCTATCTCTCGTTCACGTCCGGGTCCTCGGGCGAGCCGAAGGCGGTCGCGGTCACACACGGCAACGCGACTCACTATGCGCGGGCACTGTGCGAACGGCTGGGTTTCGATGCCGGCAACGCGCCGTGCGTCGGACATGTCACGACATTGGCGGCCGATCTCGGCCACACGGCGTGGTTGCTCGCACTGGCCAGCGCTGGTTCGGTGCACGTCGTCGCCGATCGCGACACCCGCGACCCAGCGGCCTTCTGGCCCGCGGTGCGCCGGGCGGGTATCTCGGTACTGAAGACGACGCCGTCTCACCTGGGCGCACTCGAACAGGACGCGGACCGTGAGCCTTTGGACGCGGTGCTGCTCGGCGGCGAACCGCTCTCCCGCACCTTCGCCGCGAGCTTGCTCACCCGCGGTATCGCGCACCGGGTGGTCAATCACTACGGTCCCACCGAGACGACCGTCGGCGCGACGTGCTTCGTTGCGACCACGGCGGCCGAACTGCCAGAGGAGGAGGTCGTTCCCATCGGAACGGCCATCGGCGCGACAACGACGCTGCGCTTGCTCGACGACCGGGGCGAGCCGGTCCCCGACGGATCGGAGGGTGAGCTGTACATCGGCGGAAGGGGGGTCACCGCAGGCTATTTCGGGTCACCGGGCGACACCGCGAGAAAGTTCGTACCGCGCGACGACGACCGGGTCTACCGCACCGGCGACATCTGTCGGCGGCGCGCGGACGGAGCACTCGTGTTCGTGCGCCGCGTCGACCGTCAGGTGAAAGTTCGGGGGTTCCGGGTCGATCCCGCCGAGGTCGAACGAGCCGCCGAGTGCGTGCCCGGCGTCGAGCGGGCAGCCGTGGTCGTCCAGTCGACGGCCGTGGGCCCTCGGCTCCGTGCGGCTGTTCGGCTGACGCCGCGCACCGACGATGCCGCGACACTGGCGGCACTGCGTGCCTACTTGCACGAAGTGCTGCCGGGTTACGCGGTGCCACAGCCGATCTTCGTGCTGCCGGAACTGCCGCTGGGGTCCACGGGCAAGCTGGATCGCCCCCGCGTCGGCGTGATGGTGACCGCACTGCTCGACTCCCGTGCGGGCGGTGCCGCCGGCTCGACTCGTCGAGGCGACGATCCGGCGGGCGGCCTCGCGCACAGCATCGCCGCATTGTGGGCAGGTGCGCTGGGAGTGCAGTCGGTCGATCCCGAGGCCGACATCATCGACCTCGGTGGCGATTCGATTCTGGCCATGCGCACGATCGCCTACCTCTACCGGCGTGGTCAGCGCGTGACTTTCGACGACTTTTACCAGCATGCGACTCCGCGGCGGCTGGCGGCGGTCGCACGACCGATCGACGCCGGCGCGTCGAAGGCCGGCGGGGGACAGCAGCCCGGTCGCCGGCTCGGGCCTGCCCAGCGGTGGATGTTCGCACAGCCGGTCGGTGATCACCGGCAGTGGAATCAGTCGGTGGTGCTGCGCTGCGGTCACGCTGTAGACGCCGGTGTCCTGTCGCGCGCAGTGACCGATCTTGCCGAGCGACATGCTGTGCTGCGTACCGAGATCGGGCCCACCGGACCAGGCGCCTGTCGCGACGTCGACGAGGTGGCGACGGTCTCGTTCTCCCGGCTGCCGCGATCGGCCGCGGGGATCGCGGAGTTCGTCGAGGATACCTGCACCGACTTGCACCTCGGCCTGGATCCGGCGGCGGGGCGGCTCCTGCGCGTGCACCTGTTCGACGGCGGTGACGACCACGACGATCGCCTCGCCATCGTGGTCCACCACCTGGCCGTCGACGGGTTCTCCTGGCACATCCTGCTCGACGATCTCGCCTACGCGTATCGAACGGCATTGCACGGCAAGCAGTTCGACCTGCCAGGTACCGGTGACTACTACCGTTGGGCGGCCGATCGTGGCGGCTCCGTGGCCGCGGTGGTGCGGCGCCCGGCTCGCACGATCGGGCCGACGCCACGACCGGCGAGCCTGGTGTGGACGTTGGACCGGACCGCGACGGCCGCGCTCGTTCGCGAGTACGGCGGTGCGCAAGGGCTCGAAGCCCTGCTGCTGTCGGCATTCGCCGCGGCGGTGCAGCGCGGTGAGGAGCAGTCGCTCGCGGTCGAGGTGGAGACCCACGGCCGTGACGCCGGTGACGGCGGCGGTGAGTACCTCGATACGGTCGGCTGGTTCACCGCCGCCAAATGTA
Organism: Nocardia sp. NPDC060220; assembly: GCF_042727815.1. Taxonomy (NCBI): domain Bacteria; kingdom Bacillati; phylum Actinomycetota; class Actinomycetes; order Mycobacteriales; family Nocardiaceae; genus Nocardia; species Nocardia sp. NPDC060220. Next base: position 3,298 of record NZ_JBHWZY010000287.1, on the reverse strand, counting down.
TACTGCTGGAACGACGTTCGCCGTCGGAGCCCACCCACTCCGCCGCGGAGATCGAGCGCCTCCTCGCGGGCACGCCCGAGCAGCCGATGGACACCGTGGGTGCGCGCCCCGACATCGGGTTCAATTTTCTCGGCACGTTCGAATTGCCGGACAAGCAGACCCTGGATTGGTCGGTCGCGCCGGAACAGGCGGGTACCGCGCGCAATCCCCACTGCGACCTGCTCTACCGGCTCAAGCTCACAGCTCGCATCGTCGAGGGCCGCCTCGTCACCGACCTGGTACACCCGGGGTCCCCGGACTCCGACGATCGGGCGCGCCAGATCATGACCCGTTTCGCCGGTGCCGTCGCCGAGTACGCGGGCACGGTCGCGGCCCCCGCCACGACATCGGCACTGTCGACGTCGGGGCAGGTTCTGCTCGCGGGCGCGCGCGCACCGCGGGCCGGGGTACGGGTGGTCGAGGAGGCGCCCCGAGTGCTGGTCACCGGCGCGACCGGCTACCTGGGCGGGCATCTGCTCTCGGCGCTGCTCGCACGCAACGCGCAGGTGACGTGTCTGGTGCGCGGGGAGCGCGACATCGAGGCCCGGCAGCGGCTGCGCCACGTGCGGGGTATCCGGGTGCTCGCCGGTGACATCACCCGGACCGACCTCGGGATGTCGGTCGACGCGACCCGCGCGGCGGGCCGGGCACAGGTGATCATCCACGCCGCGGCCGACACCCGACTGGTCGCCGCACCCGCCGAACTCGAACGAACCAATCACGCCGCGGTGTCCGGACTCCTTGCCTGGATCGACGCGCACGCACCCGACGCCCGGTTCCACCACCTGTCGACCCTCGGCGTCGCCGGCGGTGTCGAGGGCACCGCGCGACGATTCAGCGAAGCCGACCTGCGGATCGGCCAGTACTTCCGAACGCCCTACGAACGGGCCAAATTCGGGGCCGAACTGACCGTGCGACGGTGGGCCGCCCAGGGTCGGCAGTGCTATATCCATCGCAGCGGGCACATCGCGGCCGACAGCCGGACCGGGGCGTTCCAACGCAATATCGGGGACAACCGCGTCTACCAGATGATCCGCGGCTACCTGCTCGCCGGTGCCGCGCCACGTCGGCCCGCGGTGAGTTTCGGGTTTTCCTATGTCGACACCGTCGCCGCGGCGATCGCCACACTGGCAGGCCGACCCGCCTGCGCGCCCGGGGTCTATCACGTCGAAACCCCGCATCTGGTGGCCCACGACGAGCTCGTGGCCTGGAGCGCCGCGGCCGGCTACCCGGTCGTGCTCACCGACGACACCGCGTTCACGGCCGCACTCGCCCGGGTCGAGCGGTCGCATTCGGCCGCGGTGCGGCAGGCCATGGCGTGGTCGCACCACGACGCGGACCGCAATGTGCGGATCGATAGTTCCTGGACTGTCGCCGCGCTCAACCGACTCGGCATCCATTTCGCCGCGCCGACCCCGCGATGGTGGTCGACCGCGCTGGCGTGGGGGGCCGAGGCCGGGTACTTCCCGGCCGTCGCGACCGCCGACCGCACCGCCTGACCCACATCCCATCGATAGGAGGTCGAATGTCCGAGCTTTCCCCGGTTCTCGCCCAGGCCACTTCCGTCACCGCATGCCGCGGTGCGGGAATGTATCTGTTCGACGCGGCAGGCGAGCAGTATCTCGATTTCACCGCCGGTGTCGGGGTGACCAGCACCGGCCACTGCCATCCCCGCGTCGTGGAGGCCGCGCAACAGCAGGTCGCTCGCTTGATCCACGGCCAGTACACGACGGTCCTGCACGAGCCGCTGCTCGAACTGACCGCGCAGCTCGGCTCGGTGCTGCCGCCCGGTCTGGATTCGCTGTTCTACAGCAACTCCGGCAGTGAGGCGATCGAGGCCGCGGTACGCCTGGCCCGGCACGCCACGGGCAGACCCAACGTCGTCGTCTTCGACGGGTCCTTCCACGGCCGCACGATGGGGGCGGCTGCCCTGACCACCGCCTCGACCCGATACCGGGCCGGTATCGGGCCGCTGATGCCCGGTGTGGCGGTGGCACCGTTCCCGGCGGCGTTCCGGCTGAGCCTGAGCGAGGAGGCCGCCGTCGACCACGCGCTGCACGGTCTCGATCATGTCCTGGCCACTGTGACCGCGCCCGCCGAGACCGCCGCGTTGCTCGTCGAACCCGTGCTCGGCGAGGGGGGTTATGTGCCCGCACCGCCGGGATTCCTCGCCGGACTGCGTGAACGGGCCGATCGCCACGGCATGCTGCTGATCCTCGACGAGGTGCAGACCGGGTTCGGCCGCACCGGGAAATTCTGGGCGCATCAGCACGAACCGGATGCGCGCGCCGACATCCTGGTCACCGCCAAGGGTTTGGCGAGCGGGTTCCCGCTCTCGGCCATCGCCGCGTCCACCGAGCTGATGCGCCGGGCCTGGCCGTCCTCGCAGGGCGGAACCTATGGCGGCAATGCCGTGGCCTGCGCGGCCGCCCTGGCGACCTTGGCGGTGATCCGGGACGAGCAGCTGGTCGAGAACGCCGCGGTCCAGGGTGAACGACTGCTCGCCGCGATTCGCGCCGACGCGCTGGCCGTTCCCGGTATCGCGGACGTCCGTGGGCTCGGCCTGATGATCGGCATCGAGTTCTGCACGCCCGAGGGCACACCGGATCCCGACACCGCCAAACGCGCGCAGCAGGCCGCTGCGGCGCTGGGGCTGTTGCTGCTGACCTGTGGACCCTACGGAAATGTCGTCCGGATGATCCCGGCGCTGGTGGTGACGGCCGACCAGATCGACACCGCGGTCGCGCTGTGGTCGAAGGCCGTCGGCCTCGCGACCGGTGACGGCGCAGAAAGGAACGGGACCAACCATGTCGAAATCCGTTGAGATCAGCTGGGACGCAGCCGAGATCGCTCGCGACCCCGCGGTGTGGTCGCTGCGACTGCCCGGCGACGACCGCGACACCCTCGCCGCGACCGACGACGACGCGGGCAAGGTGCGGACCGCCGTGCACGCCTTCGTCGACGGCGCTGTCGAACGGGTGGGGTTCGCCCACGTCGCCGACTTCGTCGATCCCGCCGCCTCGGAAGACGACATCACCCGCACGCTGCTGTTCGTGCTCGACGGGATCGGCGTGGTCGTTCCGCAGAACGGCGCGGGCGACCTGCGCCAGGTCCTGCGAGATCGCGAGGGAGACGGCGCCACCGCACTCGGATTCCATTGCGACACCTGCGATCTGCTGGTCCTGGTGTGTCTGCAACCGGCGGCGGACGGGCAGGGATTCACTCGGCTCGCCGGCGCCCGCCGGGTCAACGACATCCC